>NZ_PQCE01000012.1:0-167418 GCF_002964725.1 Pseudoalteromonas sp. T1lg76 | reverse complement strand
ATTCACTTAAATAGCTAATCATTCTAGCGGGCTAAATATCATGCTCACTGTGTTGGAATTTTTCTATGTAGAATAACTACATAAGAAAAATTCCGCCTTGTGATCATCTCATTTATCCAGCGCTATATCTGATCACATACTTAACAGAATTGGTATAAACAGCGAGCAACAAAGAGCAGGATGCGTTTAGGCAGAATCAGCCAAAATAATTAAGCGTGACGAGCGTGACGAGCGCGGCAAGTACAAGGCAAAAATGGTCAAAATGCCGCAGTTTACATAGAGTAAATGAGGACATTGAGACCATTTTTAACACCGTAATTGTGAGCGCAGTAGCTTTAATTGCGGCGTTTGAGTAGATAACTGGCAAAAATGATAAACAGCAGGCTCGGCAGTACCGCACCGATAAAGGCTGGGATCTGATAAACAGATACTATCGGCCCAAAAATGCGGTCGGTGAGGTGGAACACGATACCCGTGATCACCCCCATAACGATGCGCGCGCCCATGGTCACGGTACGCAGCGGCCCAAAGATAAACGACAGTGCCACCAGTAACATCACCCCAAGCGCCACCGGTTGCATGATCTTGCGCCACAGGGCGAGTTCATAGGTGCTGGTATCCTGATCATTTTGCTTGAGGTACTGCAAATAAGACCAAAGGCCGGTAAAAGACAGGGTTTCCGGCTTCACCGACACCACGCCCAGCTTCTCTGAAGTTAGCTGCGAGGCATAAAAGTATTCGTCCTGAGACTGCTCGCTAATTTGCTGCTCCGACATATGCAGGGTTCTTACATCACGCAGCATCCAACCGCCGTCACGGCTGAAACCATTGGCCGCAAAGGTTACCTGCTGCAATTGCAGTTCCTTATCAAAATGATACATGCGAATGCCGTTTAGCTGGCCTTGTTGATCAACGTCCTCAATATTTATAAAGACATCGCCATCTTTGGCCCAGACCCCTTGTTGGGCGCTGAAAACTTCCCCCCCGAATATGGCTTGTGAACGCAGCTGCTTAGCGGTTTGCTCCGCCTTGGGCACGCCCCACTCGGCCATGGCCATCATAAGTAGGGCCATCACTATGGCAGTTTTCATTACCGAACCAATTACTTGCAGACGCGACATACCGGCGGCCTGCATCACCACCAATTCGCTGTTAGATGCAAGTGCACCTAAACCCGTCAAGCCGCCGATCAGTGCCGCCATGGGGAAGAAAACCACCACATCACCGGGGATGCTGTACAGGGTGTAGAGCATGGCGTCTATGATGTCATAACTGCCCCGCCCCACCGACTTCAATTGTTCGATAAACTTGATCAGGGTGCTAATACCCACCAAGACCAGCAAGGCAAACCCTGTGGTTTGTAATATGCTGCGCCCTAGATACCAGTCTAATGTTTTCATGCTGTGGCACCTCTGCGCTTAAAGCTGGCGCGCAGCCAGGCACCCAGGGGGCGTCCTTTAATAATCAAAAATGCACCTATAAATAAAGCACTTAAATGCACCCACCATAATCCTGCGGAGACCGGGATCTTGCCGTCTTCAAGGGCAAACTTGGCGGCATTAAGCAAGATAAAGTAACCCAGATATAAGGCGATGGCGGGCACCAACTTGGCAAACTTCCCCTGGCGTGGATTAACCACACTGAGCGGCACCGCAATTAAGGTCAGCAATGGAATAGATAAGGGAATGGCCAAGCGCCATTGGAATTGCGACACAGCCTCATTGCTATCTTGTTTTAATAATTCAGAGGTGGGCACGGCTTCCAGCTTACGTCGCTTATGCTCTATGGCCTGGTCGCGAATTTGCACCTGATAACTGTCAAATTCGGTGCGTTGTAAATCAAGCCCCTGATCTTTTAATTCCACCCGTTGGCCTTGGCTTAAGATAAGCTGCTGTTCGCCATTTTCATGCTCTTCTACCTGACCCATATCGGCGTAAACGATCAAGGATTTTTGCACATCTTCACCGCGCAGCAACTGGGCCACAAAAACGCGATTAAGCACCCGACCACCGTTATCTATGTTATGGATAAAAACCACGGCTTTTTCGTTACCGGTTTCCTGGAAGCGCCCGGCACGTAAAGCAGACAAACCGGCTTCAGCCTCGGCTCGCTCTTTCAACTGATACTCTTTTTCACTGGCCCAGGGCGCCAGATAAAGGGTCATGGCCCCGGCTAAGATGGCCAGCACGGTACTGGAGATTAAGGTCACCCGCACCACATACCATTCGCTGACGCCACAGGCCTTTAAAACCGTCATTTCGCTGTCGGCATACACTCGGCTATAAGCGAGAATAATACCTAGGAATATACTTAGAGGGAGAATCAAGGAAGCCAGTTGCGGCAACTTTAAGGCAACCACAGAAAGCACCAGTTTTGCTGGAATACTACCCTCAGAGGCATCGCCTAAAATGACAACGAATTTTTGACTCACGAATATCGTCATGAGGGTAACAAAAACAGCCACCTGCGACTTCAAAACTTCTGCGGTTAAGTATCTAAAAATCAGCAATGTGCGCCCCTAAAAACGTCGTGTTTCACTGGCATAGTGGGAAAATTTGAGTAAACTAGTTATTTTAGTCACTTTATTATATGTCAAGCGGATCAAATATCCTACCTAAGGCATGTAATTGTCTACACTTTAGTTTAGTGGATTGAGTAAAACGTAAATAGTTCACTGGCATATTATAAGTACTTACTCGGCCTGTTGCTGAACAACACGCCAGAAGTACCGATTATTCCTCTAATTAGGAGTCACAATGGAATTTAGCGTAAAGAGTGGAAGTCCAGAGAAACAGCGCAGTGCCTGTATCGTGGTGGGTGTTTATGAACCACGCCGATTATCACCCATAGGTGAGCAGCTGGACCAGATCAGCGAAGGCTATATTTCGAATCTTTTGCGTCGCGGCGACCTTGAAGGCAAGCCAGGCCAAACCCTGCTACTACACCATGTACCTAACGTTTTAAGTGAGCGCGTACTTCTGGTTGGCTGTGGTAAAGAACGCGAACTTGATGACAAACAATACAAACAAATCATCTCCAAAACCATCAACACCCTGAACGAAACCGGGGCGATGGAAGCCGTTTGTTTCTTAACCGAGCAGCATGTTAAGGGCCGCGATACCTATTGGAAAGTGCGCCAGGCAGTAGAAACTACCCAGGATTGCCTGTACACCTTCAACGAATTAAAAAGCAAAAAGAGCGACCCGCGTCGACCGCTACGTAAAATCGTCTTCAACGTGCCAACTCGTCGCGAGTTGACCATAGGCGAAAGCGCCATCGAACATGGTCTGGCCATCGCTTCCGGTGCTAAGCTGTGTAAAGACGTGGCCAACATGCCGCCAAACATCTGTAACCCGCGTTATTTGGGTGAGCAAGCCAAAGCACTGGAAACGGAATTCGACAAAGTCACTGTGAACCTGGTTGGCGAAAAAGAGATGGAAGAGCTGGGCATGCACTCATACCTGGCCGTTGGTCGTGGCAGCGCCAATGAGTCGGTGATGTCGGTGATCCACTACAACGGTGGTGTTGAAGATGCAGCACCTATCGTACTTGTGGGTAAGGGCCTGACCTTCGACTCGGGCGGTATTTCTATCAAGCCGGGCGAAGGCATGGATGAAATGAAAACGACATGGGCGGCGCCGCCGGTGTTATCGGCACCATGCGCTCTATCGCCGAGATGAATCTACCCATTAATGTGATCGGCGTATTAGCCGGCTGTGAAAACATGCCGGGCAGCAATGCCTATCGCCCGGGTGACATTCTTACTACTATGTCGGGGCAAACCGTTGAAGTACTTAACACAGACGCGGAAGGCCGTTTGGTACTGTGTGACGCGCTGACCTATGTTGAAGCCTTCGACCCAGACACTGTTATCGACGTTGCCACCCTAACAGGCGCTTGTATTATCGCCTTAGGTGCCCATGCTACCGGTATGCTGTCAAACCACAACCCGCTGGCCCATGACCTGCTTAAAGCCGGTGAGCAAAGTGGCGACCGCGCTTGGCAGTTGCCATTGTGGGATGATTACCACGAGCAGCTGGACAGCCCATTTGCCGATTTCACCAACCTGGGTGGTCGTGCAGCCGGTACCATCACGGCGGCGTGTTTCTTGTCTAAATTCACCAAGAAATACAACTGGGCGCACCTGGATATCGCCGGTACGGCCTGGCGTAGTGGCGGCAAAAACAAGGGCGCAACCGGTCGTCCTGTGCCTATGCTGACCCAGTATTTGATTAATCGCGCTGGCGTTTCAGAAAACCCGCAAGATTAATCTTCCCGATTAATCAGCCTTAGTACTGTTAAGCCCCTTTTATAGGGGCTTATTCATTGATGCAAACTGCCGATTGTGGCAAAATTGGCGCATTAACGAGCCGCGTAGAGGACGCAATGCACGCGTTATTTTACCTGCTAGAAAATACCGATGAGCCGGACCATGACGTGCCGGCTCATTTTGATCTTGGTGCCCGCCTCGCAGCGGAGCAATACCGCCAGGGCAAAAGGGTATTTATTTTTGTTGATAACCGTGACGATGCGCACCTTATCGACCAACATTTATGGGCGTTTGACGCCGATAGTTTTGTGCCCCACAACCTTCAAGGCGAAGGCTCTCGTGGCGGCGCCGCCGTAGAAATTGGACAAACACCGCCGGTTGCCAAGCGCACTGTGCTAATTAATTTAGCCTCCACGGTGCCCGATTTTATACGCCGCTTCGACACCATTTTAGATTTTGTGCCCGCCGATGAGCGACGCAAACAAATGGCACGAGCAAAATACAAGCAGCTTCGCGATATTGGCGCGCAGCTAAGCACACAAAAAGTTTAGATAGAATTTAAAGGTCCTGGGCAATGGATAAAACCTACAATCCGCAAGATATTGAACAATCCCTCTATCAAGAGTGGGAAGAAAACGGCTACTTCAAACCAAGTGGCGAAGGCGATGCATACTCAATCATGATCCCACCACCGAACGTCACAGGTAGCCTGCATATGGGCCACGCGTTCCAAGACACCATCATGGATACCCTTATTCGCTTTAAGCGCATGCAGGGCAACAACACCCTATGGCAGGTAGGTACCGACCATGCCGGTATAGCCACGCAAATGGTTGTAGAGCGCAAGCTGGCCGCGGAAGAAGGTAAAACTCGCCATGACCTGGGCCGTGACGCCTTTATCGACAAGATCTGGGAATGGAAAGAGCAATCAGGTGGCACCATCACCAAGCAACTGCGTCGCCTTGGCGCCTCTGTTGATTGGGACCGTGAGCGTTTCACCATGGACGACGGTCTGTCGGAAGCGGTTAAAGAAGTTTTCGTTCGCCTGTACAAGGACGACCTGATCTACCGTGGTAAGCGCCTGGTTAACTGGGACCCGAAACTACACACCGCCATCTCTGACCTAGAAGTAGAGAACAAAGACAAGCAAGGCCATATGTGGAACCTGCGCTACCCGCTGGCGGATGGCGTTAAAACCCAAGATGGTAAAGACTATATCGTTGTTGCAACAACCCGTCCTGAAACCATGCTGGGCGACACAGGTGTTGCAGTAAACCCGGATGACGAGCGCTACCAGGACCTTATCGGTAAAGAAATTCTGCTTCCTATCGTCAACCGTCGCATTCCTATCGTTGCCGACGAGCACGCCGATATGGAAAAAGGCACGGGCTGTGTAAAAATCACCCCGGCACACGACTTCAACGATAACGAAGTGGGCAAGCGTCATCAGTTGCCTATGATCAACGTATTCGACAAGGATGCGGCGATTCTTAGCGAAGGTGAAACCTTCACCTTCGACGGCAAGCCTCTTGAGCTGGATGCACCTCTTCCAGAGCGTTTCCACGGCCTTGACCGTTTCGATGCCCGCACCAAGGTTGTTGAAGAGTTTGAGCAAGCCGGTCTGCTTGAAAAAATCGACGACCACAGCCTGACCGTACCTTACGGTGACCGCTCGGGCGTGATCATCGAGCCACTGCTTACAGACCAATGGTATGTGCGCGTTGCGCCTCTTGCTGAGCCTGCGATCAAAGCGGTTGAAGACGGCGATATCCAATTCGTTCCTAAGCAATACGAGAACATGTACTTCGCCTGGATGCGCGATATTCAAGACTGGTGTATCTCACGTCAGCTTTGGTGGGGTCACCGTATCCCGGCATGGTATGACAACGAAGGTAACGTCTATGTTGGCCGCGATGAAGCCGAAGTGCGCCGCGACAACAACTTGAGCAGTGACGTAACACTGACTCAAGACGATGACGTACTTGATACCTGGTTCTCATCGGCGCTATGGACCTTCTCGACACTGGGCTGGCCGAATAACCTTGAAGATCTAAAAGTATTCCATCCGTCTAATGTCCTGGTTACCGGCTTCGACATCATCTTCTTCTGGGTTGCGCGTATGATCATGATGACCATGCACTTCATCAAAGACGAAAACGGTAAAGCGCAAGTGCCATTTAAAACAGTTTACGTGACCGGTCTTATCCGTGATGAGAACGGCGACAAGATGTCAAAATCAAAAGGTAACGTGCTTGACCCGTTAGACATGATCGACGGTATCGATCTTGAAAGCCTGGTTACCAAGCGTACCGGCAACATGATGCAGCCGCAGCTGGCACAGAAGATTGAGGAAAACACCCGTAAGACATTCGCCGATGGCATTGAGCCGCACGGTACGGATGCGCTGCGCTTCACTCTGGCGGCCATGGCTTCAACCGGCCGTGATATCAACTGGGACATGAACCGTCTTGAGGGTTACCGTAACTTCTGTAACAAGCTTTGGAACGCCAGCCGTTACGTGCTGATGAATACCGAAGAGCAGGATTGTGGCTTTAACGATGCTGAGCGCGAATACTCGCTGGCGGATCGTTGGATCCAGGGTCAGTTCCAGCAAACGGTGAAAACCTTCACCGAGCATCTGGATAACTATCGTTTTGACCTGGCTGCCAATACCATCTATGAGTTCACTTGGAACCAGTTCTGTGACTGGTACTTAGAACTTACCAAGCCGGTATTATTCAAGGGTAACGAAGTACAGCAACGTGGTACGCGTCATACGCTGATCACCGTACTTGAAGGCCTGCTGCGCCTGATGCACCCATTGATGCCTTACATCACAGAAACCATCTGGAAGCGTGTAGCGCCAATCGCGGGTATGGAAGCCAATACCATCATGCTGCAAGCCTTCCCGCAGTTTGATGAAAGCAAGGTAGATGCAACGGCCATGGCCGACCTGGAGTGGCTGAAGCAATTCATCGTTGCCATTCGTAACATCCGCGGTGAAATGGACATCAGCCCAAGCAAGCCACTGAATGTATTATTGGCCAATGCCGGTAGCGAAGACACCCGTCGTCTGGAAGAAAACCGTACCTTCCTAAGCTCGCTGGCGAAGCTTGAAGAAGTAACCGTACTTGCAAGCGCCGATGAAGCTCCAGCCTGTGCCACGGCACTTGTTGGCCAACTTGAGATCATGATCCCTATGGCGGGTCTGATTGATGTTGACGCCGAGCTTGCCCGTATCGCCAAGCAACTTGAGAAGGCACAAAAAGGCCTGGAACAGGTTGAGAAGAAGCTAGCGAACGAGAAATTCGTCAGCAACGCGCCTGAAGCGGTACTGGACAAAGAAAAGTCGAAACTGGCCGAGTACAGTGAAGCAAAAGCCAAACTGCTTGAGCAAAAAGCGAAAATCGAAAGCCTGTAATTGGCCTTTTGGTTAAGCCGAAAAACGCGAGCCCAGCTCGCGTTTTTTTATGGGCGAAGAAAAAGCTATTTCGCTTCTTGTTTTTTATTTTTACGGTTTGTCATTTTAGAGCTGAATTATTGGCGTATAGTTACTATCAAAGTGCATTGATTGATAAAGTAAAATAAATATGGCGGCAACAAAAGATACTGCGAACATCTTGAACATGACGACCGAGCCCCTGACTCAGACAATGAATGAGTATTTTGTTGTCGCACAGGACGCGCTCACCAGCACGGGTTTCCTGATCCAGTTATCTATAGTTCTAACCATCTATTTGTGCTCCTTTCTCATCGCCGCCAAGCTCCGTAGAAAGGTCACGCCCGTAAAAGAACCCTCGGCAAGCCCAAGCCATGCATTGGAATTTGTAGTTAATAAACTACTGGCGGTGGTCTTTCCCATGCTCGCCATTTCATTTCTAACGCTGTCCTTACTCCTAGGGGAGCAATATGAGATTGATACCTGGTTAATCAATGCGGTGTTAATTATCGCCGTGCTGCTGTTTTTAAACACTGTTATTCGCGCCGTGGTAGACGGCGAACATATTGCCGCCTTTATGCGCTGGGTGGTGCTCCCCCTGGTGTTCCTGCATCTGGTAGGGATACTCCCGCATATTATCGCCGTGCTGGAAACAATCGCCATCACAGTAGGTAATGTTGAGGTGTCTTTTTATGGCATAGGCCGGGTATTGGTGTTTGGCGTGATCCTGTTTTGGCTCGGCAAGGCCTTTAGAATGACGGGCAAGAAGCTGATCCGTAATCAAAAAAAGTTGGATGTCACCACCAAGGAAGTCTTCACCAAGGTGTTTGAAGTCGCCCTCTTCTGTGTTGGTTTTCTGCTGCTGCTCAACATTATGGGTATCAACCTTACGGCACTTGCGGTATTCGGGGGCGCCTTGGGTGTGGGCCTGGGGTTGGGCCTGCAAACGATTGCCTCAAATTTCATTTCCGGCATTATTATCCTAGTGGATCGCTCATTAACCATAGGCGACTTTATAGAACTAGAAGACGGCAGCAAGGGATTTGTACGCGAGTTTCGCATGCGTTATACGGTGTTGGAGACCTATGACGGTAAAGACATACTGGTACCCAATGAAAAGTTTATCAATTCCCTGATGACCAACTGGACCCACAAGGACCCCAAGCAGCGCTACCGCATTGATTTTAGCGTCGCCTATAAAACCGATATCCGGGCCATGTGCGAGATAATCAAAGAAGCCGTTGCCGAGCACCCTCAGGTTATCAGCGGCGAGGATATCCCCTTTGAAGAGCGTCCCGATTGTGAAATCGACTCATTCGGAGATTTTGGTGTGAATATGTTCGTCGAGTTCTGGATGTTCGGCATAGATGACGGCAAAAACCGTGTCGGTGGCGATCTGCTGCTGATCGTTTTTGAAACACTGCGAGAGCACAATATCGAGATCCCATTCCCACAAAGAGAAGTGCGCATACTCGACAACAACGCGCCGTCGATAAGAAATACAACGCCGAAATAAAGTACGTGCTGTGAGAACTTAATTTTACCTTATCACTCCTTGGGTGTTTCCAGGTAAAAACATAACGCGGCTTTCATATTGACCGTTTTCTTGCATCAATTGTTGAATAAATAAATTTCCGATCAAAGAGTTATCTGCGGAGAAGAAATCTTTGCTGAATCCATTCCAAGATTCATCTTCCGAGTAGGTGACACTAAAAGCACATATTGAATCACTGCATGCAATGTCACTGCTGTTGATACCTGGATAATTTGCTTGGTTGCTGTAGAGGCTCTCATTGAGCTTTTGTTCTGCGATGTAACTTTCTGGTTTGTTTTTATTTAGAGATAGTTTCTCCAAAAAAGTAGGGAAATCATTTGCTCTCAAAACCCAGGATATTTGTTGCGCCTTAGCATTACCTGTATTTTTATCGAAAATATGCTCTTGAATATCTAGACCTGGAATCAGAATGCATTGATTTTCAGGCGATAATTCATCACATAATTCTTTTTTTATATCCGCAGGCTTATGACTCTGTGCAGTTTCTTTATGATGAGTTTCGACAGTTGAGTCAGCTTGCGTATTATCCGTTAAGACGCTGGATTTTGATTGCTCATTTTTGATATCAATAGCTGTGCTGGGGCTTTCTAATAATGCAGGCTCTGATGACCTCTGGCCCAGAACATAAGCGCCAAATAAAGCTAACACCAAGGCTAAAATAACTACATTTTTTATCATTTTTATTTCCCTAATAAAGCTCAAAAATGAGCCTTCCCTTTTATCTTCTTGACTGGATTTTTTATTCTTACATTTAATTATGCGGAAATTGAATTGTTCTAACACATCCCCACAACAATCTACATTAAATCGCAGTACATTTCCCCATGGCATTAACTTTTTGTATCGGCACAAAAAAACGCGAGCCTAAGCTCGCGTTCTTGTTATCCCATCTAAAGTCTTAGTGACCTAGGATTGAAACAATTTCTCGAGTATTTTTAATTAAGCGAATAATGCGGTTATCCACTTCAATTGAAATAACACCATCATGGCCATGGGTATCGATCACTCGACCACGGCGATAAATATCATAATCAAGAATGTCACCCTGGCGATATTTTTTGTGCCAACCCGGAGGCAATGAGCCGCCGTTATCGACTTTCTTTTGCAGACCAGGTGGTAGAGAGCCTTTGCCTTTACCCTTGTCATGATGTTCTTTGGCGTTCGCCATTCCCGTCACTAGGCTAAGGCCGATTACGGCAACACATAAGTAGGTCTTCATACCAATATCCCTTTTATTTTTTTTGTTAGCCTAACAATGTTTAATGAACAGACCATGAAGCGTCAAGCCAGAAGAACGGCTCCCATAAAAAAAGCCAAGCAAATGCTTGGCTTTTCGTATCAGAGTTTCAACAAGGCTTAGAAGCTGTAGTTGTACTGAGCACCGAATAGGTAGGCATTACCTTCGGATTCAAAGCCCCATTGCTGACCAAGCGAATCGCTCTCAACAAAGTCCTGTTTCTTACCACGGATAATGCTGGCGCCCAAATCCACACTTGAGGCTTCATCCAGCTGCCACTCGGCGCCGAATGAGAACCAGAAGCGATCGGTATCCGGGATAGAAATTGACAGATGCTGTTGTGATACAGGTGACTCGTCAAAGGCTAAACCGGCACGCAATTTCCACTGCTCATTTAGCTGGTAATCGCCACCTACAGAAACACGAATTGAATCGGAGAAGTCTTCCTGCTTAGCAAACACAGGCTGATCAATGCCTGGTACAAAGGCTTCCAGCTTGTCGAAGCTGCTCCAGCCGGTCCATACTAGGCTGTAGTGCAGGCCGTATTCCTTGTTCAACTGATGTGAGCCAGAGAACTCGGCGATCGCAGGCAGAGTTAGCTCAAGAGAACCTGGCAGCTCGCGGCCCTCAAGACCACCAAAGGCGGCAGGAAGCGAGTTGCGGTATTCACCGTCAAAGGTCAGGTCGGTTTCGCTACGGTAGTGGAAACCTAAACGATTATTTTCATCCAGGCTGTAAGCCACGCCCAGGTTCCAACCAAAGCCGGTGTCGTCACCCTCAAGGTGCGCCGCTTCAAGGCTGGCAGGGGCACCAAGTGGGTTAGCACCCAAGGTACGCTTAACCTTAGCATCGGCATAAATATGGTTGACGCCCAGGGCCAGGGTCCAGGCCTCATCAAGCTGATAAGCAACTGATACATTGGTGTTAATGGTCACGATTTCGGTTTCACCGGCAATTTGACCGGCGGCATAATCGTCAGCAAACTCGGTAGACAGGCCGAAGTTTGAGAATACGCCAAAGCCCAGGCTAACCTTCTCGTTCAGCGGCATAGTAAAGTAGCCCGCCGGGATCACTGCGCTTGGAGCGATACTGCTGTCATCAAGTACATCGGCGTCAAGGCCATTGTTGGTGCTTTCACCTTCAAGGCTTACGTCCGGCTTTACATACATGGCGGCAATGCTTAGCTGCGCCTTATCGAACTGCGACATAAGCGCTGGGTTGCGAGCAACCACAGAAGCGTCATCTGCAACCGCCGCTTCACCGGCGTAGGCACGGCCCAGGCCTGATACATTCTGCTCTGCCAACTGGAAGGCAGCGGCAAAAGATTCAGTTGATAATAGCGCCAATGATGCCGCTAAAAGGGTCTTTTTAAATTGCATACTTCATTCTCATTGTTATTTATTTAACCGGCACACAGTACATTATTCAATGATAAAAATCTGTTAATTATAGTTAACAACGCGTAATTTAGGTGCGTAATTGAGCATTTTTGCAACCAAATTAACACTGGTATGTCCTCGCAAATACCACTTGATAACAATTCTCATTTGTATTGACTAAATAAACCAAGGGGTTACACTGATGCCATGATCAATTTCCCGAGCTGACTATGCCTTACGTTATTGCCCTTATCGGCGCGGCCTTTTTATTATGCACCATCGGCGTCTATGCCTTTTTATGCGCCAGTTATTGTGCTTGCACGCTCCACGGACAAAGCGATAACCCCATAGGCAGGTATTGGCTGCTAGCCATGCTGAGTCAGCTAGCTAGTTTAGGGTGTTGTGTCCTGGCTCTACATAGCCACTTAGGATCTCTGTTGTGGTTTTCTCTGGTCGCCTGTTGCTTAGCTGGCGCCTGGCTTAGGGTTAAGCTGAAAACTCGACTGAGTGCGCGGATAAAAGCCCAAGTTAAGGCCATTTATACGCCAAGGACTTCTGAAGTATATAGAAAAGAATTGGCACAAGGACATCGGCTGATGTTATAGGAGAGGCTATAGCCTTGTAGGTCGATGCTTTGCGTCGACAATGTGGCGCGGGTTTATCTTTTGTCGGCGTGTAGGTGAGGCTCTGCGCCGACAAGGAGAGATGATGTGCCCTTTTGTCGGCTGTAGGTCGATGCTCTGCGTCGACAAATTTAACCAATTTTATTCCTTTGTCGGCCTAAAGGCCGACCTACAATAGAGAAAAGTGGCTAAACCACCTTTACTCTTGGAAGTAGGTGCCCCAGCCATCGTATTCGACCTGGTTTTGCTCGGCGATGGCCGCCAGCTTATCCACGTCTTCCATGATAGCATCTGTGTTAAGTTCACACTCAACCACTACATCAAAGCCCCAAATGGTACCGCCTTCTTCAAGTTCCAGCTCAGCCGGCTCTTCTACATCATAACCCAGTTTAAAGGCGGCCAAGGCGGCATTCTCCAGCGCGGCAAAGTCTTCACACACAAAGTGGTGCTCAACTTCATACAGGAGTTCAGGGTTGGAGCCGTCTTCAAGTAGAGACTCAACAATTTCTTCGCTTATTTCGCGCCAGTTTTCCATTTAGTTTCTCTCGTTTAATTGTGTCAGCGTTTCGTTCATCACCTCATGGAAGTGATCGGCATATTGGCGAACACTCATGGATGCGTCTAACAGCTGTGGTGCTAACATTTTGATGTAGATAGTACCATTATCCCAGCGGTTTAACTTAATACATTTATGGGTATCACTCATCACCACGGGGATCACAGGAATATTGGCATTGGCGGCGGTATGAAAAGCGCCAGTTTTAAAGGGCAGCAGGCCACGACCATAGCTGCGTGTGCCTTCGGGAAACATCCACAGAGACAAACCGCCCTTTTTAAGCTTTTCCGTAGTCTTGGTAATGGTCGCCATGGCTTTTTTACGGTTACCACGGTCGATAAGGATATTGCCCGAGAGCCAGTACAGCTGACCAAAGAAGGGGATCCACTTGAGGCTCTTTTTACCCAGGCTTACCGTATTGCGCTGCAAAGCCCCCGGCAAGAAGAAAATATCATAGTTATTTTGATGGTTGGCGATATACACAGCCGGCTCGCCACTGATGATTGACTCGTCTTTTTCGATCACTAGTTTAACGCCAAATATACGTGACATCGACGCATACCAACTACCTATTACCCGCACGTTATCACCATGAAACGGACGCACCAGGCACAACAAAAAACCTGCAATAAAACTACAAGGAATAAATACCGCAATCACCAACAAGCGTAACAATGCCAGCACAATTAACTCCAACTTTCGAGATTGGCCGGCATTATACATAGGCTGATTTATTTTAGCGAACACTTGTACGCCGCTTTTTATTATCTCGCTGCAGCCAATATACCCAGGGCCATTACCTTCGTAAACATAGCACAGGCCGGCCCTGGTCGCTGCCTATACATGACTGCTTAGGTTGCAGTTTTTATTGGTTAATATCCCACCTTTAGCACCTCAATTGGCTACACTTGAGTAATTACACTTTCTTGCTTCATCTATGACCGCTGTTGGATGTTGTCCAGATTTTGATTACTAAAAAGGAACCCAAAATGACTAAGTGTCCCGTAATGCACGGCGGTCTGACCCATAACGCCGAGGCCAACACAGCTTGGTGGCCAACTACCCTCAATCTCGACATACTTCACCAGCACGATGGTAAATCCAATCCCTATGGCAAGGACTTCGACTACGGCGCGGAGTTTTTAAAGCTGGATCTCGAAGCGGTGAAGCAAGACCTTAAAGCCCTTATGGTCCATAGCCAGCCTTGGTGGCCGGCGGATTGGGGGCATTATGGCGGCTTGATGATCCGCATGGCCTGGCATGCGGCTGGCACTTACCGCATTGCCGATGGTCGTGGCGGTGCCGGCACAGGCAATCAACGCTTTGCCCCACTTAATTCCTGGCCGGATAACGCCAACCTCGACAAGGCCCGGCGTCTGCTCTGGCCTATTAAGAAAAAATACGGCAACCGTTTATCCTGGGCCGACTTGATCATTCTTGCCGGCAATATGGCCTATGAGTCCATGGGCTTAAAAACCTTTGGTTTTGCCGGCGGTCGCGAAGATATCTGGCACCCGGAAAAAGACGTCTATTGGGGCGCAGAAAAGGAATGGTTGGCGCCAAGTGATGCACGCTACGAAGATGTTGCTCAGCCCGAGACCATGGAAAACCCCTTAGCGGCGGTACAAATGGGGCTTATCTATGTCAATCCCGAAGGGGTCAACGGCCAGCCGGATCCGCTGAAAACTGCGGCACAAGTGCGTGAAACCTTCGCCCGCATGGCCATGAACGATGAAGAGACCGCGGCGCTTACCGTAGGTGGCCACACCGTAGGTAAGGCGCATGGTAACGGCGATGCCAACCAAATAGGGCCAGAGCCCGAAGCCGCCGATATCAGCGAACAAGGACTAGGTTGGAATAACCATACTCAGCGCGGTATCGGTGCCGATACGGTCACCTCGGGCTTGGAAGGCGCCTGGACCAGCCACCCTACCCGTTGGGACAACGGCTATTGTTATTTGCTGTTGAACTATGAGTGGGAGTCGAAAAAAAGCCCGGCTGGCGCCTGGCAGTGGGAACCCATCAATATTAAAGAAGAAGACAAACCCGTCGATGCCGAAGACCCCAGCATTCGCCACAACCCGATTATGACAGACGCGGATATGGCGATGAAGATGGACCCCAGTTATCGTCAGATCATTGAGCGCTTCGCCAAGGACTTTGACTACTTCAGCCAGGTTTTCGCCCGCGCCTGGTTTAAGCTAACACACAGGGATCTCGGCCCCAAAGCCCGTTATTTAGGCGCCGATGTGCCCCATGAGGATCTGATCTGGCAAGATCCCATCCCCGCGGTGAATTACATTCTTAGCAATCATGAAATAGACGAGCTTAAGGTCAAGCTGCTCGATTGTGGTATCAGTCACAGCGACTTGATCACCACCGCCTGGGACAGCGCCCGCACCTATCGCGGCTCAGACCATCGCGGCGGCGCCAACGGTGCCCGCATTCGCTTAGCACCACAAAAGCATTGGCCGGGCAACGAGCCGGCACGCCTTGAGCGTGTTCTTGAAGCGCTGGAAAAATTACAAAAAGAGCTGAGTAAACCCATCAGTCTGGCTGATTTAATCGTGCTTGGCGGCTGTGCAGCGGTGGAGCAAGCAGCCCATGCCGCTGGCGTTGCCACCAGCGTGCCCTTCTCGCCGGGTCGCGGCGATGCAAGTATTGAAATGACGGACGTGGAGTCCTTTGCGCCCTTAGAGCCCATAGCCGATGGCTTTCGCAACTGGTTAAAACAGGACTATGCGGTGTCCGCCGAGGAGCTGCTGCTCGACCGTGCCCAACTTATGGGCCTGACGGCACCCCAAATGACGGCGCTGGTCGGCGGTATGCGCGTACTCGGCGCCAACTACGGCGGCAGCGAACATGGCGTCTTTACCAGCAGCGTGGGCGTTTTAAGCAATGACTTCTTTGTTCACCTCACCGATATGGCCTATCGTTGGCAGCCGCGCAGCGACGGCCTTTACGATCTGGTTGACCGCGAAACCGAGGTAGCCAAATGGACGGCGACCCGGGTCGATTTGATCTTTGGCTCCAACTCGGTGCTGCGCGCCTACGCGGAGTTTTACGCTCAGGACGATAACAAACACCGCTTTGTGCACGATTTTATCAAGGCCTGGTGCCAGGTAATGGATGCCGACCGCTTTGATTTGTAAGGTGTTTGCTTAAACATAAAAAAGAGGGCTACTGCCCTCTTTTTTATTCTTCCGTGGCTTCCACCACTTCCGGCTCTGCTGTATTGCCTGTGAGCTCTATTTCACAGCCATCTACTCTTTGTAAACCTCGGGGCAGTTTATTACCTCGGCGGCCTCGCTCACCATGGTAGTGCTCTAAATCGCTTGGTTTTAGCGTCAGCTTGCGCTTACCGGCGAGCAGGGTCACGCTAGCCCCCTCGGGCACCACGGCCAGCAATTTCACAAATTCCTCACGGGCCTGTACCTTGGCGCTTGGGATGGAAATAATCTTATTGCCCTTACCCTTAGCCAGCTTAGGAAGATCCCTTAGTGGGAACAACAGCATGCGACCCTCGCTGGATATCGCCATACAATAGTCGCTGGCAATATTGCCGACGGCTATAGGCTGCAGCAGTAAACCACCTTTAGGAATACTTACCAGGGCCTTACCGTTTTTGTTTTTACTGACCAGATCGTTAAATTCGGCGACAAAACCATAACCGGCATCGCTGGCCATCAGCAGCATCTGCTCGTTATCGGCCATGACCGCATGCTCAAGAGTTGCTCCTGCGGCAATATTAAAGCGCCCGGTCATGGGCTCACCCTGACTGCGCGCGGACGGCAGACTGTGGGCGTCAGTGGCAAAGGCGCGACCGCTGGAGTCAAGGAACACCGCGGGCTGGTTACTCCTGCCCTTAGCGCTGGCCTTAAATTTATCGCCGGAGCGATAACTCAAGCCTTCGGCATCCACATCATGGCCCTTGGCCACACGGGCCCAGCCTTTTTCAGAAAGCACCACGGTTACCGACTCGGAAGGAATAAGATCCTTCTCACTCAGCGCCTTGGCTTCTTCACGCTCAACCACGGGCGAGCGACGTTCGTCACCGTACAGCTCTGCCGCTTCCTGAATTTCTTTTTTCATCAGCGTCGACATGCGGCGTTCCGAGCCCAAGGTCAGCTCTAATTTGTCACGCTCTTTGGCCAGCTCATCCTGCTCACCACGGATTTTCATTTCTTCTAGCTTGGCTAAATGACGAAGTTTTAAGTCTAAAATGGCTTCGGCTTGCGTTTCCGTTAAAGCAAAACGCTCCATTAATACCGGCTTAGGCTCATCCTCGTTACGGATAATGGCGATCACTTCATCAATATTGAGGAAGGCAATCATCAAACCTTCAAGTATATGCAGGCGCGCCAAGACCTTATCGAGGCGATACTGAAGACGGCGACGCACGGTATCACGGCGGAACTCTAGCCACTCAGCCAAGATGCTGCGCAAGTCTTTAACCTGAGGACGACCATCCAGGCCTATCATATTGAGGTTAACGCGATAGTTTTTCTCAAGATCCGTGGTCGCGAACAGATGCGCCATCAGCGGCTCGACCTTGATGCGATTCGAACGCGGCACCACGACTATGCGGGTCGGGTTTTCATGATCCGACTCATCGCGTAAATCCGCCACCATGGGCAGCTTTTTCGCCGTCATCTGATTGGCGATTTGCTCCAACACCTTGGCACCCGAACACTGATGCGGCAGCGCGGTGATCACTACCTCGCCTTGCTCCACATGGTACTTGGCACGCATTTTTAGCGAACCACGACCTGTGGTGTACATCTTCTCGATGTCCGCTTGCGGGGTAATAATTTCCGCTTCGGTGGGATAATCCGGCGCCTTCACCAGCTGTAACAGCTCGGCTAATTCGGCTTTTGGTTTATCAAGCAATAGACAACAGGCCTCAGCCAACTCACGCACATTATGAGGGGGAATATCCGTGGCCATACCAACGGCGATACCTGTCACCCCGTTCAATAGAATGTGCGGTAAACGAGCCGGTAACACCTGGGGCTCTTTCATGGTACCGTCGAAGTTTGGCGTCCAGTCTACCGTGCCCTGGCCTAGCTCTTTAAGCAGCACCTCGGAGAATTTAGACAAACGTGCTTCGGTATAACGCATGGCCGCGAAGGACTTGGGATCGTCCGCTGCACCCCAGTTACCCTGACCATCTACCAGTGGGTAGCGGTAAGAAAACGGCTGTGCCATCAATACCATGGCTTCATAACAGGCGCTATCACCATGAGGGTGATACTTACCTAAAACGTCACCCACGGTACGGGCAGATTTCTTATATTTTGCCGCCGCAGACAAGCCCAGTTCGCTCATCGCATAAACGATACGGCGCTGTACCGGCTTCAGGCCATCGCCAATATGGGGCAAGGCGCGGTCCATGATCACGTACATGGAATAGTTAAGATAGGCGTCTTCGGTAAAACGCCCCATAGTAAGCTGCTCTATGCCTTGTTGTGACAAGGTCGTTATTTGTGTCATTGCTCGTTATCCAAACTTACTTTTTATTATATTGCACACGGTAGATGGCATTGGCGTAATCGTCGGAGACCAGCAGGCTGCCATCGGGCATTTGCACCATGGCCACCGGGCGACCATAGGTTTGCTCATTTTCCATAAAGCCGGTGATAAACGGCGTATATCCCGTCACCTTATCACCCTCAATAGTGGCGACCATCACTCGGTAACCCGCTTTTTTACTGCGGTTCCACGAGCCGTGCTCGGCCACAAATAGCTGGTTTTTAAATTTGGCCGGGAACTGCTCACCGGTGTAGAAATGAATGCCCAACGGCGCCACGTGGGCACCCAAATTAAGGGCCGGCTGCACATAATCGCTCATGTTTTTGCCCTTGCCGAATTCAGGATCGGCAATGGTGCCACCGTGAAAATACGGGAAGCCAAAATGTTGTCCGGGCTCGGTGATCACATTGATCTCACAGGGCGGGATATCATCGCCCATCATGTCGCGGCCATTGTCACTAAACCAGAGGTTACCGGTTGTCGGGTGGTAATCAAAACCCACCGAATTACGTACGCCCTTGGCGATGGTGGTCACTTCTTTGCTCTTTAAGTCCAGCGAATAAAGCAAACCAAATTCCGGGTCTTCGGCGCAGACATTACAAGGCACACCAACCGGAATGATTAAATCACCCTGGGGGGAAAAGCGAATAAATTTCCAGCCATGATGGCGCTTATCGGGAAGCTGGTCGAATACCACTTCCATTTCGGCCTTATCCAGCTTGGTGTCTATGTCTTTAAAGCGCACGATGCGCTCCACTTCGGCGACATACAAGTCGCCGTCTTTAAAAGCAATGCCTGAAGGTAAATTCAAGCCCTTGGCTATCAATACCTGGCGCTCCGCCCGACCATCTTTATCCGCATCGATTAACGCGTGCAGCTTACCGGCCTTGCGCGAGCCCGCATAGACGATGCCGCTATCTGATAACGCCAGCTGACGGGCATTATCTACGTTTAAGGCATATGGCTTGATACTAAAGCCTTCGGGGACCGATAGGCGCTCGGTAATGTCCGTGGCCTGGGCACTGCTCACAAAGGCCAAACCCATTAGCGTGCTTAAAATTTTCTTACCCATGGAAACCTCTCTCTGTTTATTGGCGCCGCAACACGGCGCCCAGATTGCTGTTATCTACAGTTCAACTTCTTACTGTTCGACTTTTTACAGTTCTACTTCGGCCTTGTCGCCATGGTTTTCCAACCACTGGCGGCGATCGCCTGAGCGCTTTTTCGCCAGCAGCATGTCCATTACTTCTTCGGTCTGCTCCGGCTCGTCCAAGGTTAACTGCACCAAGCGACGGGTATTGGGATCCATGGTTGTTTCACGCAGTTGCAACGGGTTCATTTCACCCAAACCTTTAAAGCGCTGCACGTTCACCTTGCCGCGCTTTTTCTCTGCTTCGATACGATCCAGGATCCCGGTTTTTTCATCTTCATCGAGGGCATAGAAGACCTCTTTACCCACATCAATTCGATACAGAGGTGGCATGGCCACATACACATGGCCCTGGCGCACCAGAGATGGGAAATGCTTTACAAACAGCGCACACAGCAAGGTAGCGATATGCAGTCCGTCGGAGTCCGCATCGGCCAAAATACAGACCTTGCCATAGCGCAGCGAGCTTAAGTCTTCACTGTCTGGATCTATACCCAGAGCTACGGAAATATCGTGCACCTCTTGGGATGCCAGTATCTGTCCCGACTCCACTTCCCAGGTGTTCAGTATCTTACCGCGCAGCGGCATGATCGCCTGAAAGTCTCTATCACGAGCCTGTTTAGCGGAGCCGCCCGCCGAGTCACCTTCCACTAGGAAGATCTCGGTGCGCTCTATCTCGCTGCTGCTACAGTCGGTGAGCTTACCCGGTAATGCCGGTCCCTGGGTGACCTTTTTACGCACCACTTTTTTCGCCGCGCGCATACGGCGCTGGGCATTACTGATGCATAGCTCCGCCAAGAGCTCGGCCACGTCTGTATGTTCGTTCAACCACAGGCTAAAGGAGTCTTTTACCACGCCGGAAACAAAGGCCGCACATTGGCGCGACGATAGTTTTTCTTTGGTTTGCCCAGCAAATTGTGGGTCCTGCATCTTAACCGACAACACGTAGGAACACTTATCCCAGATATCTTCCGGAGTTAGGCGTACGCCTCGTGGTAAAAGGTTACGAAACTCACAAAACTCGCGCATGGCCTCAAGCAGACCCTGGCGTAAACCATTAACATGAGTACCGCCCTGAGCGGTGGGGATCAGGTTTACATAGCTTTCGGTAATAGACTCACCGCCTTCCGGCAGCCATAACAAGGCCCAGTCTACTCCTTCTGTATTACCGCTGAATTCACCGGTAAAGGGCTGTTGTGGCAGGGTTTCATAGCCCTTGGTGGCGTCCTTGATATAGTCCTGAAGGCCGGCCTCGTAGAACCATTCCTGGGTTTCTTTGGTTTGCTTATTAATAAAGCGAATGCGCAGACCCGGGCACAGTACCGCCTTGGCCTTAAGCACATGGTTTAATTTGGTCAGTGAGAAGTTGGCCGAGTCGAAATAAGAGGCGTCGGGCCAAAAGCGCACCGAAGTGCCGGTATTGCGCTTACCCACTGTGCCCGTCACTTGCAGATCTTGTACCTTATCACCATTGGCAAAGGCAATATCATACACCTGGCCATCGCGGCGCACCGTGACTTCAACTCGGGTCGATAAGGCGTTCACCACGGAAATACCCACACCGTGCAAACCACCAGAGAACTGGTAGTTTTTATTGGAGAATTTACCACCGGCGTGCAACTTGGTGAGGATCAGCTCAACCCCGGGGATCCCTTCTTCTGGGTGAATATCAACCGGCATACCCCGGCCATCATCGATAACCTCAAGAGAATTATCTTCATGGAGGATCACATCCACCTTACTGGCATGGCCAGCCAGGGCTTCGTCGACACTGTTGTCGATCACTTCTTGGCCCAGGTGATTAGGACGGGTGGTATCTGTATACATGCCCGGACGGCGTTTTACCGGATCCAGACCATTTAATACTTCAATTGCTTCGGCGTTATAGTTCTGCTGGCTCATATTTTTATTCGTTAACAGCCTATGTGGTTAGGGTGATATTTAAGAATCGCGTAATGGCGCCAAAATAGCGCTCAAATCCTACAAAGCGGTGCTCGCCGCCGGGTTCAACAACCTGTTGGCAGGCTTGGTAGTAGTCTACGGCCTGCCTATAGGGTAACACTTCATCACCTTGTTGTTGTAACAAAAACAATAGCTCGGGGGAAGTTAATTGCTCTAAATAAAGTTCGTCCAGCGCTTGTAAGTGTGTTTTATCCAACTGGTAGTGATAATCCTGATAAGGATTGTATTGCGGCCCTAAATACTCACTAAACCGACGCGCCGGGTGCACCGCAGGATTGACCACCACCGCAGGCAAGCCATGAGTTTGCGATAAGTAGGTGGCATAAAAGCCGCCCAAGGAGCTGCCAATTAAGGCGGTGTCTTGATCAAGATGCTCTTCAAGCTGAGCGATGGCAGTTTTTGGGTCGTGGCTTAAACGCGGCACCAGATATTGTCCGGACCAGGTCGCCAGATATTCGCCTAATTGCACCGCCTTTTGCGACAGCTCCGAGCTATTGAAGCCATGGATATAGATTAATTTGCTAGCCATACTACCTGAGTCTTAAGTAATCCATCCTGCTCCACCCGCAGACGGCGATAGGCCGGGCCCATGCTTTGTTGCTGCCAGTCCTGGGTGTGCTTGGTAAATTGAATCGACGTGGCCGGTGTGCCGTATATGGTCACCCCTTCATAAACGCGCTCATACTCGTTATGGGCATGGCCGTGCAACAGGGCCTGAACCTGAGGATACTCGCTGAGTAACTCCAACAGCTGAGCGCCATTTTCCAGGATATGTTTGTCGATATAACCGCGCACCGGCAAGGGATGATGGTGACCGATTAAAATATGCGGGGCGTCGCTCTCGGCCAGCGTTTCTTTAATCTCTTGCAGGTGCGACTTGCTCACCCACCCCGCTGGCGTGGTGCCCTTGGTATTGATCAAAAGCAGTTGGGCGTAAGGGTGATTTATACGCTTACAGGCCTGTATTTGCCCTTGGCTTATGGTGTGCAAATGGGTTAATTCATCGTGATTGCCGGGTACCCAGAATACCGGGCAGGTCAGTGGGCTCTGTGCCACCAGTTCGGCAAACAATTGATACGACTCAGTTGTATGGTCTTGGGTTAAGTCGCCACCGAAGACCACAAAATCAAATTCCTCTTCGGCCATGGCCGCCAGGGTTTTCGTCAGATGCTCGGCGCAATTGACATTAAAGTATTCGCCGTTTTTATCGGCAAACACATGGCTGTCGGTAAAGTGACCGAAATGCAGCGGCTTGGCCGCGCTGATAAGATGTTCTTTAAACCAGATCACTGCCACAATCCCAATCCAATACCGCTTCGCCGTGCGAAATACAAAATGTCAGCCAGTCGTGTAAAAACGCATTGACCTGATACTTTTCATCTTTTTGATGCATGTTTGCATTGGGGTAGCCATAGGTCGGCTTAATGCGGCTGTGGTAATCCGGGTGCACCACTTCGGCCACCCGGGCATCGTGATAGATGCGCACATTCATCGGCGGCGTAAACATACCGGCGATAGCGCCACGCACCTGAGTAATACAAATATCCGTGGTGTACTTAGCCGTCTGCTCTATGTCCACTTGGTAGCGCTCATGACGAATATCCAACAAGCGCGACGCACCCCGGCTTTGCTGCTCAGGGAGAATACGCAGCACATTGGCATAATTGCGCTCACATAGAGTGAGATACTTGGGTAATGATTGTATATACCCGGCTTTTCTTTGTACCGTCACGGTTTATTCCACTGCTCTAATATACGTTGCTCATTCAGTGCCAGCCATTGCAGGCTGATCACGGTCGCGGCGTTATCTATTTCACCACTGCTTAAGCGGGCCAGGGCGTCATCCAGGTCCAACACATGCACCTTGATATCTTCGCCCTCATGATCCAAACCGAAAATTCCGCCGGCTGCACTGAGATCTGTTTG
This sequence comes from Pseudoalteromonas sp. T1lg76, assembly GCF_002964725.1. Classification (NCBI taxonomy): domain Bacteria; kingdom Pseudomonadati; phylum Pseudomonadota; class Gammaproteobacteria; order Alteromonadales; family Pseudoalteromonadaceae; genus Pseudoalteromonas; species Pseudoalteromonas sp. T1lg76. The sequence continues at coordinate 143,789 of NZ_PQCE01000012.1, read as the reverse complement.
CGCCAAATATAAATACAGGCGCTCGCTGGTGCCTCCTGGGCTGGATAAATACGAGAGCATAAATTCCAGTTCGCCAAGCTCCAGTCCGGCTTCTTCCTGTGCTTCTTTGCGCACCACGGCTTGATAATCTTCGCTGCCATCGGCCATGCCGGCAATACATTCGAGTAACCAGGGGCTGTCTTTACTGTTCATGGCGGCGATACGGATCTGCTCAACCAATAGCACCTGACGACTGCGGGGATCATAGGGTAAGACCGCCACCGCATGACCCCGTTCAAATATTTCCCGCTCTATGGTATCGCTGCGACCGCCGGCAAAGAGGGCATGGTTAAATCGGTACTTATCCACTTTAAAGAAGCCATCGAAGACTCTTTCGGTGCTTTCAATCTGCACGTCCTGGTTTTTAAAACTACTGATTTTATTCATATAAAACAGACCGATTACGTTAAGTCACAAAAACAAGAATAAACGATACCGTTTACCCTTCCTCAAAATATAAATTCTGTTACACTTAAGCATATATTATTTACGCTTTTGCTTTTCAATATCGTGCCCAAACACGATAACATGCAGATAATTCGCAATATATTCCTAAGGACTGTACTGATAATGAAAAAGACACTGTTAACGACATTGCTAGCGCTTAGCTTTAGCTCTTACAGTCATGCTGAAGACCTGCTCCAGGTTTATCAAATTGCTCTTGAAAATGATCCCGTGGTTCTTAAAGCCAAGGCCAATGCCGAAGCGCAACAGCATAACACAGACCGTGCCTTAAGCGCCTTGTTGCCGCAAGTCGACTTCTCTATGGGCTACAGCAAGACCGACAGTGACGGCTATGATATCGACACAGATTCGGGCCAGTTAATGTCTCTTGATACCGAGCGCGATACTTTTTCTCGTCAGATCAGCCTTAACCAAGCCATTTTCAATTTGAATGCCTGGCGTTCATTGGATATCGCCGACAAGCAAGCGCTGCAACAGCAAACCGTTTACGACCTAGCACAACAAGCCCTGATCGTGCGTGTATCGCAAGGCTACTTTAATGTGCTTAGCGCCATCGACACCTTGGAATTTGTGCAAGCGGAAAAGCGCGCCATTGAGCGTCAGTTAGAGCAAACCAAGCAACGTTTTGCCGTGGGTCTTACGGCTATTACCGATGTCCACGAAGCACAGGCACAGTTTGATAACTCGGTAGCCCGTGAAATCGTCGCCACCAATGATGTGGAAACAGCCCGTGAGCAACTACGTGAAATCACAGGTAAATACCATGCCAAACTGGATACGCTAGACACAGAGACCTTCTCGACCGTAAAGCCAACCAAGCAAAACATCGATTTCGTTGAGCTGGCCAAGCAAAACAACTTAGAGTTACAAGTGTCTAAGGCCACTGTTGATATCGCCAAGCAGCAGATCGATCTGGCGCAAGCCGGTCACTACCCGACATTGTTTTTGAACGCGTCTTACGGCGATTCATTAACCGATACCGAAATCAACACCATGGGCACCACCTTTAACCGTGATCATGTGCCCCGTGAAGATCAAACCACCGTTGGCCTAAGCTTTAACTTACCGCTTTACTCGGGTGGTGCCACAGTTGCATCAACCAAGCAAGCGCGTTCTCTGTACGTGGCCGCCAGCGAAGACTTAGAGGCGACACTACGTGCGGTAACCCGCTCGACCATCACTTCATACAACCAGGTAGTATCGGATATCGCCACCTACAAGGCCCTTGAGCAAGCGGTGATCTCGGCGGAAAGTGCATTGCAGGCAACCGAAGCTGGTTTTGAAGTAGGTACTCGTACCATAGTTGACGTATTGGTCAGCACGCAGAACCTGTACAACGCTAAGCGTAACCTAGCTAACGTGCGTTATCGCTATGTGGTATCAACCCTGGCGCTGAAACAAGCGGCAGGCACCTTGACGGCGCAAGACTTAGAAGCCATCAATCAGGGCTTAAAAGCACAAAACTAAGCCAATAAACAAAGCCAGCCTCAGCGCTGGCTTTGTTTTGTCAATTTAACGTATACTGGGCGCCATTCGTCATGATAAATATCAACGCTTGTGGTTAACAAAACATCCTTCCAACTGGCTTTTTTTGCCCCAAAATACTGGCCTAGCTGGCTATCCATTTTCTTGCTTTATACCCTCAGTTGGTTACCCCAATCCTGGCAACTGGCGCTAGGAAGGGCACTTGGCCGCCTGGTTTACCGCTTAATGAAAAAGCGCCGTAAAATCGCCGAAGTGAATATCGCCCTGTGCTATCCAGAGCTTAGCAGCCAAGAGCAAGCCGCTATGGTGCTTAAAAACATGGAAAACACTGGCATGGCCATTTTTGAAAGCGCCATGGCCTGGTGGTGGCCCGATTGGCGTATTAAGCGTATTGTTGGCTCAATCACGGGTTTGGAACACATTGATAAGGCCAATGCAGAAGGCTGTGGTGTACTACTAATGGCACCGCATTATTTACACCTTGAAATGTCATCTCGGATCATGGGCACACAGCGCCAAGCCGTTGGCTTTTACCGACCCCATAACAACGCCTTGATGGATTATTTCACCACCAAAGGTCGACTACGCTCAAACAAATATCTAGTTGGTAAGCGTGATATCAAAGGCCTTTTGAAAGCGCTAAAAGACAAAAATTTCTGTTATTACCTGCCGGACCAAGACTATGGCAGAAAACGCAGCGTTTTTGCCCCATTCTTCGCTGTTGAACAGGCCGCGAGTACAACAGGGACGCTTATCTTTGCATCTGCGAAATACTGTAAAACACTAAGTATCCACAGCCGTCGTGATGAAAAGGGTAAATATCATTTAGCTGTACAACCTGCGCTTGAGAATTTCCCAAGCGGCGATGAGGTGGCCGATGTCACAGCGGTCAATCAACGTATGGAAGAGGCGATTAATAAAGCGCCTGAGCAGTATATGTGGCTGCATAGACGCTTTAAGACGCGACCTGATGAGAATGCCCCCTCATATTACCGCTAACGATTAAACATAAGCTTCGCGTCGATGACACCCTTAAGCCAACTTGCATCGGGTAGGCTGAGTCATCGACAACGACTTTGGCGGCTATAGACGGGCAAGTGCTTTAAAACAATTGCCCGCTAAGCCAGGCTAGTCAACTAAGGACGATGCAAACAAGGCCGCCCATACATCACTAACGCTGGTTATTTCCTGTTGCACGTCCGCCTTGGCCACCAGCTTATCCTGGTTACGTAAACTCAATACATGATACAGACCGCGGTAATGGCAATAGGCATGGATCAGCTGCTGCGCCTCACCTTCGCGAATGCAATCATAGGCCGCGGCGATTTCTAAAATGCGGATATTATCCGAGTAGGTCACCAGCTGCGGATGCTCGGCGGCATAAGCCAGCACCAGATACTGGGTAATAAACTCTATATCCGTCATGCCGCCATGACCTTGCTTGAGGTCGAACAAGAGCTCGTTATCCCGACTCAGATGCTGGCGCATTTTCTCGCGCATCTGCTGTACATCTTGTTGTAATTGCACCCGCTCTCGGCTCTGCGTCAGTATGCTGTGGCGTATTTCATCAAAGCGCGTCGCCAAATCCTGGCTGCCATAAATCACCCGCGCGCGTACCAGGGCCTGATGCTCCCAGGTCCAGGCCTGAGTCTGCTGATAATGCAAAAAGCTTTCGATATTAATGGCCAGCAGGCCTGATGAGCCCTCGGGGCGTAAACGGGTATCCAGCTCATACAAGATACCGGAGCTGGTGCGGGTATTAAACAAATGCATTAGTCGCTGCGCCAGCTTTAAATAAAACTGGCGGGAGGAGATCTGCTTATCGCCATCGGTATTGGAGTCGCCATCATGGTTATGGACAAACACCAGATCGAGATCCGAGTCATAACCCAGCTCTAAGCCGCCAGCCTTGCCATAGGCGATGACCGCAAAATCCTTGTGCTCATCGTCCGTGCCCTCGGGACGACCAAAACGCGCCACCATTTGCTGCCAGGCCAGATTTACCGCCTGCTCAACTATGGCCTGCGCTAAGGCGGTCAGGTGATCGCTCACCTTCATTAACGGCAATACCCCTGTGGCATCGGCGGCGGCAATGCGCAGCTGCTGGGTTTGTTTAAACTGGCGCAGGGCTTCCATTTGCAGCTCAAGGTCCTGCTCATCAATCCGCAGGAAATATTGGCGGATCTCATTGGCATAGGCATCCAAGGGCAAAGGCTTGTAGAGCTCTGCCGGGTCGATCAGTTCATCGAGCAAAATAGGATGATGAGCAATTTGCTCCCCTATCCAACGACTGTGGGCACATAAACGCACCAATTGCTGCAGGGCGCCTGGGTTTTCCAATAAAAGTTCTAAATAGGTGGTACGCGACATGATCTTATCGAGCACATTAGCGACCAAGGCGAATACCTCGCCGCTGGCGCTGATTTTTTGTAGCTGCGCCAAAACCTGAGGCATCAGCTTGTCTAGGGTATCCCGGCCGCGCTTGCCGATAGGCTGCTTGCTGACCCGCTCACGAAAATGCTGCAAAGGCGCCTGCCAGCTCGCCCTTTGCTCCGAGTCTAGAATAACATCGCTGAGCGCCTCAATATCGCCGTGCTCCCAGGCCAATACATACCCGCTGTCCACTGTGGCACTGGGTTCCTGCTCAAACCCTATGACCTGCTCAAATTCAGTGCGAATGCGAACCATGGCGGCGTCAATCAGTGCCCGAGCCCCCTGCTCATCGGGCTGCTCTAGCAAATAGCTTAAGCGCAGCCAATCTTGATCGTTATCCGGCAACTGCTGGGTTTGCTGATCGGCAAAGGCTTGTAAATATTGCTCCACTCGGCGCAATAAGGCGTAGTCGTGCCAAAGCTGCTGATATTGGTCATCGTTGAATACCGTCAATGCGGTGAGCGCCTTAAGCGCCTGATGCAGCCCCGGAGTTTGCAATTGTCGCTCGCGGCCACCGCGAATCAGCTGCAGCGCCTGCACCACGAACTCCACCTCGCGAATACCACCGGCGCCGAGCTTAATATTGTCGACCAAACCCTTACGCCTTACCTCCTGAGCAATAAGCGATTTCATCTTACGCAGTGACTCAATCACAGAAAAATCGATATAACGACGATAAACAAAGGGTCGCAGCAAGGTATAAAATTCCTGATGGTAAGCGTTTGCGTTGCCGATCAGACGGCCCTTAAGCATGGCGTAGCGCTCCCACTCACGGCCCTGCTCCTGATAATAATCTTCCATGGCAACAAAGCTCATCACCAAGGGGCCACTGTCACCAAAGGGGCGCAGGCGCATATCGACACGAAACACGCGGCCATCGGCGGTGTGCTGATCCAGCGCCGCAATCACCTTTTGCGCCACCTTGGTATAAAACACCTGAGCTTCTACGCTACGACGTCCGCCCTGGGTTGGTACCGAGCGCGGATAGGTGAAGATCAAATCTATATCCGAAGAATAATTAAGCTCAAAGCCCCCTAGCTTGCCCATGCCTAAAATCATCATAGGCAGGCGTTCGCCCTGCTCATCCAGCGGCTCACCATTGAGCCTGGCCACCTGCGCATAGGCCCAGCCATTAGCGGCATCGATTAACTTATCACTCAACTCGGATACATAACGCATGGAGTCGGCAATATCGTTTTTACATACCAAATCGAGGTAGGCTACATGCAACCAATATTGCTGTCGATACAAACGCAAGCGGCGCTGCGCTCGGGCATCATCAAGCTCTTCCAAGGGCTCACTAAAAACCTCGGGGGCCGGATAGGACGCTTGTTGCTCGGGAGCGAGCAGCCACTGACCCCAGTGCGGATGGGCGCTGAGTACCTTAAAGGCAAAGTCGCTGAGCGCCAGTAATTGCACCAATGGCAACTGCAGGGGCGACCGCAGGGGCGCCTGCTGAGGCGTCTCGGTTTCCTGCTGGTTATATATCTCTTGATAGCGACTTTCACCAAGTTGTTGTAATAGTGAGGGAATAGTTATGGCTGCTGGCATGAAATAGCTCTCTTTTAAGTTACGGCCAAGCGTACTAGAATGAAGTCAAAGTTACTCTAATGTTGTCAGTATGACGTATTTTACCTTGTCAAACGAGTCCCTCTACACTTTTGCAATTTGCTTTGTGGCCATTGCCTTAGTGCTGTTTCTGCTGCGTATCTACACCCAGGTCAAGGCGCGACAAACCCTCAGTGAAGAGCTTGCCCAGCGCGATAACTTCGCCCTCGGCATCAGTTACGCCAGTTATTTGCTTTCTCTGGTGCTGGTCATAGGTTATCTACTCGACGACTTCTCCCTCGCCGTAATGAAGCAATCACCCTGGAAGGTGCCTTTTTTATTGCTGTTGATGATGCTGTTTATCAAGGTAGGTCAGGCCATACATCGCAAATGGATATTGAATCGTTTTAACGAAGAAAAGGCGATTTTAAAGCAAAACGTCTGTGCCGCCATGGTCGACTCCGGCATGTTGCTAGGCAACAGCATAGTAGTTATTGGATTAGTTAACTGGTCGCAAACCAATAGCCTATACTCTTTGCTAGTGGTGTCAGTCAGCTTTTTAATGTTGCAGTGCATGTTTGCCTTAGACAGCAAAATACGCGAGGCGCGCTTTGCTAAATTTAACCAGGGCGCATCACTGCAGAATAACTTTAACCTGGAAAACACCTCTATCGGCATCCGCTATGCGGGCAAGTCACTGGGTATGGCTCTGGCCATCTATGCCGGGCTTGCCAGTGCGACTTACCACAGCGGCAAGATGGTAGAAAACGTTTTTACATTGGCGGTACACTGTGGTCTGATGTGGATACTGGTTATGGCAATGTCACGGGTAGTACTTTTAATCGTGCTCTATCGCGTCAATACCGGTGTAGAAGTTGATCATCAGGATAATGTCGGCATAGCCGCGGTTGAGTTTTCGGTGCATTGCGCCATGGGCTATTTACTGATTCAATTTTTTGCATAGTGCATAAGGGCTCCCATGAACTTAAGCAATTTTCTCCTACTCGACGGTGATCCCCTGCTTAGTAATGCTTTTTGCACTCGAGTTGACAGTTCACAAGTGATTGTCGCTGGCGCCAATACCCGCCACATGGTTAAGCTTATGTTTGACCAACAGGCCAAGGATTATTGCTACTGTGATTTTACCAATGAAATCAGCGTTGCCGAGTTATCCAGTTACCTGTCGCGACATCATAAGATTGCCGGTGTGCTTATTTTTGCCGAGGTCTATAAGAGCGCCAACGACACCTTTAAATGGATAATTGATTCCCTGCATCCCAAGCGCTATCTGATCGAACAACACGACCAACATTACCACCTTGAACCTCTAGACACTCCCTTTCGCCACAACCACTTAAGCTGCAATCAGGACCCAGATTCACTTGCGCATTTAGGCGACTAGTTTAGACTGTCGCAAAACCCCCTTTAGAGCATTCATATGAGAGTTCCGCATATTTATGAACCGGCATCCCTAGAACAAGGCATAGAGCTCGACCTAGGTGATGACGCCGCCGGACATATTGGCCGCGTGCTGCGCATGCAAAGCGGCGACCAGATCAGCCTGTTTAACGGTGAGGGAGGCGAGTATTTATGTGAAATTCTGATCGCCAGTAAAAAACAGCTTCGTGTCAAGGTGCTTGAATTCAATGACTTCGAGTGCGAATCCCCCTTGGCGATTCACCTTGGTCAGGTGATCTCCCGTGGCGATAAGATGGATTTCACCATTCAGAAATCCGTAGAGCTGGGAGTCAGCGAAATTACCCCCTTATTTAGCGAGCGCTGCGGGGTAAAATTGGCAGCGGACAGACTGGCTAAAAAGCATCAGCAATGGCAGAAAATAGCCATCGCCGCGGCGGAGCAATGTGGTCGCAACCGCATTACCACAATCCACGAGCCCATGACTTTAGAGCAATGGCTGCAACAAAGCACCAAAGCCACTAAACTTACCTTACACCCCCGCGCCGAGCACAGCATTAAAACCTTGGCCGCACCGAGCTCAGGCGTGCGCTTTTTAGTTGGTCCGGAAGGTGGTTTCAGCGATGAAGAAATCGCCTCAAGCCACAATAATGGTTTTATCGATATCCGACTTGGCCCTCGGGTACTGCGTACGGAAACGGCGGCATTAACCGTACTCAGCGCGTTACAGTTGGAATTTGGCGACCTCGGCAATTGATTTTGTCCGCCGCCAACCCCATTACATAATTAGAATTTTTTTAAGCGAGCATAGCAATGGCAATAAAACTGGGCATTATCAGCGACCCAATTTCTGGATTTAACATTAAAAAAGACACCGGCTTTGCGATGATGATGGAAGCGCATAAGCGAGGTTATGAGCTGTATTATATTGAAATGGACGACCTGTTTTTACGCCAGGGCCGTGCCTATGCTCATGCCGCTAAAGCTGCAGTGTTCGATAATCCTGAAAAGTGGTACGAATTGCAGCCCCAGGCCGATATTGCCCTAGGCGAGCTGGATATCATCTTGATGCGCAAGGATCCGCCGTTTGATACCGAGTACGTATATGCCACCTATATTTTAGAGCGTGCCGAGCTAGAAGGCGCCTTGGTGGTGAATAAGCCACAAAGCCTGCGTGATGCCAACGAAAAGCTCTACACCGCCTGGTTTAGCGAGTTTACCCCGGATACCCTGGTAACCCGCTCGGCCAAGCAAATTCGCCACTTCCTTGGCGAGCATGGCGATATCATTCTTAAGCCTTTAGATGGCATGGGCGGCGCTTCTATTTTCCGCGTAAAACATGATGATGCCAATATCGGGGTGATCATCGAGACCTTGACCGAGCACGGCAGTCGCTATGCCATGGCACAAAATTATATCCCAGCGATCAAAGACGGCGATAAGCGCGTATTGGTAGTGGATGGTGAGGTGATCCCTTATTGTTTGGCCCGTATTCCGCAAAAAGGCGAAACGCGAGGCAACCTGGCCGCTGGTGGTCGTGGTGAAGTACGCCCGCTTAGCGATGATGAGCGTCGCATTGCCGAAGCCCTGGCACCAACTCTAAAAGCCAAGGGGTTGCTGTTTGTTGGTTTGGACATAATCGGCGATAAACTTACCGAAGTGAATGTCACCGCTCCGACTTGTGTGAAAGAAATCGAGGGCGAAACCGGTATATCTATTACAGGGCAGTTTTTTGATGCGTTGGAGCGTAAGCTCACGCCAGCTTAATTAAGGTACGCCTATGCAATCATTAACGAACCACTTTTTGATAGCCATGCCGTCGATGCAAGATCCCTTTTTCAAGCACGCGGTGGCCTACATTTGCGAGCACAATGATGATGGTGCCATGGGTTTGGTGATCAACCAGCCCATAGATGTGACCGTGGGCGAGTTGCTCGACAAGGTCGAGATAGATAACGACAAAAGCAGCCAGGCAGCAGGCCATCAAGTTTTTGCTGGCGGGCCGGTAAAAACTGACCGTGGTTTTGTACTGCACACCCCAAAACCCGGCTATGCTTCGTCGCAGGAGTTAAGCTCAGAAATCATGATCACCACCTCCAAGGATGTGCTTGCCAGCCTGACCACCAGCGATGCACCACAGGACTTTATAATCACCCTGGGCTATGCCGGTTGGGATGAAGGTCAGCTGGAAAAAGAGCTGCTGGAGAATACCTGGTTGATCATAGAGGCCGACCCGCAGATCATCTTTAACACTCCCATTAATGAGCGCTGGCACAAGGCCCTGGCTTTGGTGGGCATAGATGCAGACAAACTAAGCCTTGAGGCCGGACACGCATGAGTAACAGCAGTAGAGCGCCACAGGGACAACGCAGCGTGATGGGTTTTGACTTTGGCACCAAAAGCATAGGCGTGGCCATTGGCCAGGAGCTTACCGGTACCGCCAATGCCCTGCGCGCTATCAAGGCCCGTGACGGCATTCCCAACTGGGATGATATTCGCGCCCTGGTCAACGAATGGCAACCGGATTTACTGGTGGTGGGTCTGCCATTGAATATGGATGGCACAGAGCAAGACCTGACCCACCGCGCCCGCAAGTTTGCCAATCGCCTGCATAACCAAACTGGTTTACAGGTCGACACCCAGGACGAGCGCCTGACCACGGCAGCGGCCAAGGAGCATTTATTTGCCTCTGGCGGCTATCGCAACCTACGCAAGGATAATATCGACAACGCCTCGGCGGTGTTGATCCTCGAAAGTTATTTTTCCGCCGCCTACGGCGAATAAAGCCTTGTAGGTCGGGCTTGTAGCCCGACAATGGATTTACGACACATTTCGTCGGCCTGCAGGCCGACCTACAACGGATACAATAAGGGCGACCATGCGGTCGCCCTTAATTATTTATGCAGGTTTTTATGCCTGATTTAAAACTTATCGTCGTCGCTGCTTAAGCCGTCAACGGTCACACCTTGCAAGAAGCCGGCGCCCTGTTGGTCATTACTACGCAACTTGATCATCAAACGCAGATCGTTTGGCGAGTCCGCATGGTGTAGCGCATCGGCATAATTGATGCGTTTTTCCTGATAGTGGTTGAATAACGCCTGGTCGAAGGTCTGCATACCGATTTGCGTCGACTTGGCCATCACCTCTTTAATCGAGCCGATTTCACCTTTTTTGATAAGCTCGGCCACCATGGGTGAGTTCAGCAACACCTCGATTGCCGCCACACGGCCATTGCCGTCTGTGGTGGGGATCAACTGCTGGGCGATAATGGCGCGCAAGTTCAATGCCAGGTCATATTTCAGCTTCTCGTGCTTTTCTTTTGGCACCAGATGCATAATACGGTCGATGGCTTGGTTAGCATTGTTGGCGTGCAGGGTTGCCACACACAAGTGACCGGTTTCGGCAAAGGCAAGAGCATATTCCATGGTCTCTTGCGAGCGAATTTCACCGATAAGGATCACATCCGGGGCCTGACGCAGGGAGCTTTTCAGCGCCGCTTCAAAGCTTTCCGTATCCAGACCCACCTCACGCTGAGTAATGATACTCTTATTATGTTCATGGACGAATTCAATCGGGTCCTCTATGGTCAGAATGTGACCCTTTTGATTGCGGTTACGATAACCTAGCAGTGCCGCCATTGACGTCGACTTACCCGTACCCGTACCACCAACAAACAACACCAGACCCCGTTTTTTCATGATCACATCGGTTAATACCGATGGTAGGCCGAGGTCTTCCGCATTAGGAATAACCGTGTTAATACGACGAATAACCATACCCGCCTGATCGCGCTGCCAAAATGCCGATACCCGGAAGCGGCCTTCTTCGGTGGCGATGGCGAAGTTACATTCTTTGGTGCTATGGAATTCATTGATCTGCTTGTCGGTCATGGCCGACTCAACCAGAGTCAGGGCCTCTTCATCGTTCAATACATGCTCGTCTAGCGGCGTAAGCTCACCATTGACCTTGGCGCTCACTGGTAAACCACTAGAAACAAATACGTCCGACGCCTCCAGGGCGACCATCTTATGCAGATGATGTGATAATGACTGTAACATTGTTGATTTCTATCCTACATACGGCCCGATAAACCGAACTGGGTTTTATCATGGGCTTTAGCTTTAGCTGCTTGAGTACTGATCAGGCCACGGTTCAATAATTCGTGTAAACACTGATCCATGGTTTGCATGCCGTGGGCGGCACCGGTTTGTATGGATGAATACATCTACGCAATCTTATCTTCACGAATAAGGTTACGAATCGCCGGAATGCCTATCATGATCTCATGGGCGGCAATACGGCCACCGGAAACTTTTTTCAGCAGGGTTTGCGAGATAACCGCACGCAATGATTCCGAAAGCATAGAACGCACCATGTCTTTCTCTTCACCGGGGAATACGTCGATAATACGGTCTATGGTTTTTGGCGCCGAGGTGGTGTGCAGGGTGCCGAATACCAGGTGACCGGTTTCCGCCGCCGTCATTGCCAGACGAATGGTTTCCAAATCCCGTAGCTCACCCACCAGAATTACGTCGGGGTCTTCACGCAATGCACTACGCAGTGCGGCGTTAAAGCTATGGGTATCGCGGTGTACTTCCCGTTGGTTGATCAAACATTGTTTATTTTGGTGTACAAATTCGATCGGGTCTTCAATGGTCAGAATATGATCGTGACGGTTGCTGTTGATGTAATCGATCATCGCCGCCAGGGTAGTTGATTTACCCGAACCTGTCGGCCCTGTCACCAGTACCAAACCACGCGGGTTGTCCGAGATAGTTTTGAAAATCTCAGGTGCACCTAAGTCTTCCAGGGTGAGAACTTCGTTCGGGATGGTACGAAACACAGCCGCAGGACCACGGTTGGTATTAAAGGCATTAACACGAAAACGCGCAAGATTTGGCACTTCAAACGAAAAATCCACTTCCAGCTTTTCTTCGTATTCTTTGCGCTGTTTATCGTTCATAATGTCATAGACGAGCCCACTAACTTCTTTTGCTTCCAGCACGGGAATATTAATGCGGCGCACGTCACCGTCGACACGGATCATAGGTGACACACCAGCAGAAAGGTGTAAATCCGAGGCCTTGTGTTGCACACTAAAGGCCAGTAATTCGGTAATATCCATAAATAGGACTCCACAACCAACTGATAACTTTATGGTTACAATAGCAGAACGACTCGATGCCGCCTATGACAGAATAGCTCATGCGGCAAAAAAAAGCGGCCGTGATTATAATGACATCACTTTAATCGCCGTTTCTAAGAAAAAACCCTTAGAAGATATTCTAGCGGCTTTTGAGCATGGTCACAGAGAATTTGCAGAATCTTATGTGCAAGAAGGGGTTGAGAAGGTTCGCCAGCTTAGTGATATAAGAATATAGTATGGCACTTTATCGGCCCGATTCAGAGCAACAAAAGTAAGGCCATCGCCGAACACTTTAGCTGGGTGCAAAGTATCGACCGAGAAAAGATAGCAAGGCGTCTTAACGAGCAACGTCCTAGTAACATGAAACCTCTGCAGGTGTTAATTCAAGTTAACATAGACGAAGACCCCAATAAATCCGGTTGCTTGCTTGATGAAGTACCGGCTCTGGCTGCCTTAATCGAGAACTGCAAACAGTTAAATTTGCGCGGTTTGATGGCCATTCCGGCACAAACACCAGACTTTGACGCACAATTACAATCTTTTAAGCAATTAAGTGCTTGCTTTGATAGACTAAAGGACCAATATCCACAGCTCGACACCCTGTCTATGGGCATGAGTGGCGACATGGATGCGGCAATCGCCGCCGGCTCCACCATGGTGCGCATTGGCACCGCCATTTTTGGCGAACGTGAGCAATAGCACTTAGGCGCCGAACATCGAATAACACAAGATTTGAGGTCTATATGTCACAGCAAACCATCGCGTTTATCGGTACTGGAAACATGAGTTACGCCATCATTGGCGGCATGGTGAAAAATGGCTTTGCCAAAGAGCAGATCATTGCCACCAATCGTAATCAGGAAAAACTCGCGAAGGTGGCCGCGGACTTTGGTGTACGCACCACCGCCGATAATATTGAAGCCCTGCAACAGGCCGACATCATAGTTTTGTCGGTTAAACCCCAGATGATGGCCGAGTTGGCACAAAGCTTTATTGCCGCTGGGGTCGACTTCAGCGACAAGGTCTTTATTTCCGTTGCCGCCGGTATCACGGTGAAACGTCTACAGGAAATGCTGAGCCACCCGGTAAAAATGGTGCGCTGCATGCCAAACACGCCTTCGCTGCTTGGTCGTGGCGTCAGCGGTCTGTATGCCGAAGGCACCAGCGACGATGAGAACCAGTTTATTGAAGCCGTGTTTAAAAGCACAGGCCTGGTGGTCTGGGTCGATAAAGAAGAGCAAATCAATGACATCATAGCCGTCACCGGCTCGTCACCGGCCTATTTCTTCTTGTTTATGGAAGCCATTGAACAAAAAGCGATTGAGCTGGGCTTTAATGCCGAGCAAGCACGCGCTCTGGTACAGCAAACCGCTCTGGGTGCGGCGGAGATGGCTCTGTCGCAAACGGATATCAGCATCGCCCAGTTACGCGCCAATGTAACCTCCAAAGGCGGCACCACCCACGCTGCGGTGGAGCACCTTAAGGCGCATGGCTTAGTTGAAAACGTCTCCGGCGCCATGGATGCATGCATTGCCCGCGCCCAGGAGATGGAACAAGAAATTTAATTTTTATTAAGGCTGAACGCATGAACTCAGTGCATTTTTTAGTTGGCATCCTGTTTGATTTATTCCTTATGGTGGTGCTTCTGCGCTTTTGGCTGCAGGCGGCACGCGCGGACTTTTACAACCCGCTCAGCCAGTTTGTGGTGAAAGCCACCAGCTTTGCCGTTAATCCGCTGCGCAAGGTGATCCCCGGCTTTGCCGGTTTAGACATTGCTTCCCTGGTACTGGCCTTTATCGTCGCCTTTGCCAAGGTAGCCACCCTGTTGCTGATGTTTGGCGAAGGCTGGAATACCAGCTTAGTGCTGATGGGCGGTGTGTTCACCCTTATCCGCGAGGCCTTGCAGCTGCTGTTCTGGGTGTTGATCATTCGCGCCATCCTAAGCTGGGTGAGCCAGGGCTATAACCCTATCGAAGCCATCTTCCATCAGTTGACCGAGCCCATGCTACGGCCGATAAGAAAGGTGATCCCTCCCATCGGCGGCTTAGACCTGTCGATCCTGGTGCTGATCATCGGCTTACAATTTTTGCAGTTCTTATTAATGGATTTAACCCGTTAATCATGTCTCGGGCGGCACTAGTTCGCCCGATTTCTGATACACTTACTGAGTAGACCTTATAGTACTCACAACACAGGAGTGGCAGCTATGAAAGCCCTGCTATACAGCCTAATTTTAAGCCTTCTGTGCATGGCACCAAGCTATGCGGCGCAAAACGAAGTTCAAGGCGGTCAGTTTAAAAACCTTGGCCATTGGCAAGTTCACTATATTGCCTTTCCCTCAACCACTATTACGCCTCAGGTAGCCCGCAGCTATAACTTAGAACGCGCCGGCGACCGAGCCCTGATTAATATTTCCGTGCTCAAGAACGACAAGCCGCAAACCGTGGCCATTTCCGGTGTGGCGAAAAACCTGCTGGGACAAAGCGAGGAACTTGAATTCCAGGAAATCAAAGAAGGCGACAGCGTTTACTATATCGCCCAGATGCGTTTTGAAGATGAAGAAACCTACCGCTTTGAAATTACCCTGACTCAGGGTACGACAGTGGAAGTGCTGCGCTTTCATCAAAAGCTATACAAAGATTAAGAGAGAACAGATGACAACTTGGGTGCTTGCCACCGGCAACAAGGGTAAGGTTGCCGAGCTCAGCGCGCTATTAAGCGACTTACATATCACCATAAAGCCACAAAGCGACTTTGACGTTAGTGATGTAGCCGAGACAGGCACCACCTTCGTGGAAAACGCCATTATCAAAGCCCGTCACGCCAGTGCGCAAACGGGCTTGCCGGCCATTGCCGACGACTCGGGCCTAATTGTCGATGCCCTCGATGGCGCCCCCGGCGTCTACAGTGCCCGCTATGGTGGCCCAGGTGCCAGCGACGGTGATAATATCGATAAACTGTTGCTGGATATGCAGGGGCTAACAAAGCGCAGTGCGCGCTTTTGCTGCGTGCTGGTGTTAATGCGCCACAAAGACGACCCATTGCCGCTGATCTGTCAGGCTACCTGGGAAGGCGAGATCACCGAACAGCGCAGTGGTTTTGAAGGCTTTGGTTATGATCCCGTGTTTAAGGTCAAAGGCCTGAATAAAACCAGTGCCGAGCTGACCAAGGCCGAGAAAAACGCCATTAGCCATCGCGGCCAGGCATTACAGCTGCTACTTGCTCAATTGCAGGGTTAACGCGTGACCCTGCCTCCATTAAGTCTATACATACATATTCCCTGGTGCGTACAAAAATGCCCTTACTGCGACTTTAATAGTCACGGTCAAAAAGGACAGCAGATCCCCGAACAGGAATATGTACAGCACCTGCTTGCCGACTTGCGCACCGATGCCCCGCTTGCGGCCGGACGTCCTATTCACAGTATTTTTATCGGTGGCGGTACTCCGAGTTTGTTATCGGGCGACGCACTGCAAACCCTGCTCGATGGCGTGCGCAAACTTACGCCGCTGGCCGACAATGCAGAAATCACCCTGGAAGCCAACCCGGGCACCGTGGAGTTCGGGCGCTTTGCCGACTATGTTAAGGCCGGTGTGAATCGTATTTCCATCGGCGTGCAGTCCATGCAGCAGGATAAGCTCAAGGCCCTGGGGCGCATCCACAGTGCCGATGAAGCCAAGCGTGCGGCCGAACAGGCCCATCAGGTGGGGCTGCGCAGCTTCAACCTTGATTTAATGCATGGCCTGCCTGGGCAGAGCATAGACGATGCCCTTGGCGACTTACGTCAGGTTATCGCCTTAAATCCGCCGCATATATCCTGGTATCAGTTGACCATAGAACCCAATACCCAGTTTTATTCCAAGCCGCCGACCCTGCCCGAAGACGACACCCTGTGGCAGATACAGGAGTTGGGTCAGGACCTGTTGCGCGAGGCTGGTTATCAGCAGTATGAAATATCTGGTTACGCAAAACCCGGCCATCAATGCCAACACAACTTGAATTATTGGCGGTTTGGCGATTATATAGGCATAGGTTGTGGCGCCCATGGCAAAATAACCACACCCGATGGCGACATAGTGCGCACCGAGAAGGTGAAGCACCCGCGCGGTTATATGGATCTTACCAAGCCCTATTTATATAAGCAGTGGTCCGTTACCGACGACGAGCGACCCTTTGAGTTTATGATGAACCGTTTGCGTTTAGCTGAGCCCTGCCCCCTTGCAGAGTTCCAACAATACACGGGGTTAGACCTAAGCCAGATTGAAACTCAGTTACAAGCGGCGCAGCAGCAAGGCTTGCTCAGTCGTGACAGCACCCATATTCGGGTGACCGAGCGCGGCCATAGGTATCTTAATGAGCTGCTGGAAATGTTCGTTTAATAACAATAACTAGGATTTGGACAATGAAATTAACAGGTTTGCTTTTAGCTATTTTTTTATTGAGCCCTTGGGCTTACGGTGAACAAGCAAACCCTGTTATTCAAGACTTTGGTTACTTTTATCAGGTACCAGAGCATGCCACCATAGCTGCGGATACCCGCTTTAAAATCGCCTTCGATGTGGCCCCTGCGGCCAAGGCCGGCGAGCAAAATAACCATATCAATTCCCTGGCGCGCTTTATTAATATGCATGTGGCGCACGGGGTTAAGCCAGAACACATTGAATTAGCCCTGGTTGTTCATGGTGGCGCCTCGGTCGATGTGCTGAGCAATAAATTCTATAAAGAGCGATTCGGGGTGGATAACAAAAATCAGGCCCTGATCAGACAATTACTGGATAACAACACCCAGGTCTTTGTGTGCGGTCAGTCTGCAACCCATTATAAAATCAGTGCCGAGCAGTTGGTCCCCGGTGTACAAATGGCGCTTTCCGCCATGACCGCCCATGCGCAACTGCAGCAGCAAGGCTACACATTAAATCCATTTTAAAACCGCTCCCATCGGAGCCTTAAAACAACAAGATTATTTTAACTTTCGCGGGGCATCTGCCTTCGCACAACAACAAGTGAAAGGATAGGTAAAATAACTATGCGCAAGCTAACACTTATCGCCGCAGCCATCAGCGCCACACTGCTGGCCGGTTGCCAAAACACACAAAACACCAGCACACCGGCCGCAACGCCAGCGCCGGTACAAGAGATTGCTCAAAGCGAAGTCGAAAAAGCCAACGCTTTTTTTGAAGAAGTCTTTAACCGCAACATCATGCGCAGCCCTACATTCCAAACTTATATGGGTATTAAAAAAGACTATGATAAGTGGGATGACGAAAGCGAAGAGCGCGCCCTAGAAGACCTGGCTCTGGCCAAGGCAGATCTGGAAATGCTGAAAACCATCGACCGCAGCAAGCTCGACGCCACTACACAGGTGAGCTACGACCTGATGCAGCAAAACCTTGAAGAAGGCATTAATGATTTCCAATGGCGCTACCACACCTACCCGGTAAACCAGATGTATGGTACCCACTCCATGGTGGCGGCGTTTTTAATTAACCAGCACAGCATTGCCAATGTAGAAGAAGCAAAGGCGTATATCGCCCGTTTAAACGGCGTGCCTAAGCTGTTTGCCCAGTTGGAAGAAAACCTAGAAACCCGTGCCAGCAAGGGTATTATTGCGCCTAAGTTCGTGTTCCCCCATGTGATTGAAGCGAGCCAAAACATCATTACCGGCGCGCCGTTTGGTGGCGAGCAGGACTCAACCCTGCTGGCCGACTTTAAACGCAAAATCGAAAAGCTAGAGATCGATACAGAGCAAAAGCAAGCCCTTATCGCCGAGGCCACCGAAGCCCTTAAGGTCTCGGTTAAGCCGGCCTACGCCAGCCTTATCGGTTACTTGCAGCAGCTTGAAAAGCGTGCCGATGAGCGCGACGGCGCCTGGAAGTTCCCTGACGGTAAAACCTTCTATAACACCATGCTTGAGCGCACCACCACCACCGACCTAACGGCAGAGCAAATCCACGCCATTGGCCTTGCCGAGGTGCAGCGTATCCATGATGAAATGCGTGCCATCAAGGAAAAGGTCGGTTTCGAGGGCGATCTCAAAGCCTTTATGGAATTTATGAAAACCGACAAGCAGTTCTACTATCCGGATACCCAAGAAGGCCGCGATGCTTACTTGGCCGAAGCGGTACGCGTAATCGATGATATGAAGAGTCGTTTAGACGAGCTGTTTATCGTGAAGCCTAAGGCAGATTTAACCGTGAAGGCGGTAGAAGCTTTCCGTGAAAAGTCTGCGGGTAAAGCCTTCTATCAGCAGCCTGCGCCGGATGGCTCACGCCCGGGCGTTTACTATGCCAACCTGTACGATATGGAAGCCATGCCGACCTATCAATTGGAAGCCCTGGCGTATCACGAAGGGATCCCAGGTCACCATATGCAAATCGCCATTGCCCAAGAGCTTGAAGGCGTACCTAGTTTCCGTAAGTTTGGCCGCTTCACCGCCTACACCGAGGGCTGGGGACTGTACTCTGAGCTACTGCCAAAAGAAATGGGCCTATACCAAGACCCTTACTCGGACTTTGGTCGCCTGGCCATGGAACTATGGCGCGCCTGTCGCCTGGTTGTTGATACAGGTATCCACGCCAAACGTTGGACGCGTCAGCAAGGCATCGATTTCTACGTAAACAACACACCGAATGCCACCTCGGATGCGGTGAAAATGGTTGAGCGTCATATCGTAATGCCATCACAAGCCACAGCCTACAAGGTCGGCATGCTGAAGATCGTTGAGCTGCGTGAAGAAGCGAAAAAGGCTCTGGGTGACAAGTTCGATATTCGTCAGTTCCACGACGTGGTATTGAAAAACGGCCCGGTACCGTTAAACCTGCTTGAAGAAATGGTGGCCGAATGGGTTGCTAAGAAGCAAGCCGCCTAATCTTACTAATGAGATTGGAATGAAAAAACGCCGGTCAGTGACCGGCGTTTTTTATTTTCGTCCCCGCCACATCACCAGCCCGGAAACCACAAAGAATAACGGTAATAGGCTCAGCAACAACCAGAGCACCTGCACTATGGGCCCGGCAAAATCACCGATATGAAACTTGTATTTAAAATTCCATACCTGAGTAGGCAGATTGGCGGCGGCGCCATCGAAACTATTAATCACTTGCGCGCTGTAAGGATTCACCCAGACCCAGGAATAGGCATGGCTTTCTCCGGGTTGTTTGAGGCGCAGCGCCAAAGGCTTTTCCGGGCTTTTGGGGAAATAAATGCGAAACAAGGCAGCCTCAGGAAACACGGCCAAGCCCTTTTCAAACGCCTCTTGGAAGTGCGTTTGCGCCATGGGGGCAATGTCATCAACCTGAGGGCGGGATTCAACCTGCCCCGGCAGCACGGCGTTGACCACGGCCTGTGTCGGTGCCTTCCAGTTAAAGGCAATGCCGGAAAAGGCGATAAGTAGCAAGGGCAAGCAGGTATACACGCCGAGCACATGGTGAACCTGACGGTTGATCACCTGGGCCTTGGCGCGTCGGTTTATCTTCAGGCGTTTTAAGCGCTGCTTGGGCTTGGCCCAGAGATAAAAACCGACCAAGAGCACCAGCATAAAGCCCAGCGCCATGGTTGACACCCAGTTGCGCAGCGGCATTTTGCCCTCACCGTCGCGCCATAATAACCAGCGATGCAAACCCATGGTAAAGCCGTACAAGGTGTCGTAATAAGCGTAGCTATGCAGCACCTCTCCCGTGCTTGGCTCCAGGCTCGCATAACTGTCATCGGCCAGCCTTGCCTGCCAGGCCCAGCGGCTATCTTCTTCTATACTGATAAACTCTATCTTTTGCCCGCTCTGCTCCTGTACTTTTTGATACAGGGTATCCAGATCCAAGGGCGCCTCAGATGTGGCGCGCTGCCACAGCTCAGGATTCACCGCCAGTTGGATATCCTTGGCATAGATCAAAAGCGCCCCGGTGAGTGACATCAGCACTAAAAAAACGCTGATCACCAGCGCCAGGGTCAAATGAATTTTTCGTGCTACGCGTTTCAAACTGCAATTCCATTGGCTAACAACCCGGTCATTTTAAATGATAATAGGTATCATTACTATAGAGGAGGAAGTTTATTCTGCCTCCGGCCCTGATGCGAACACGAATAGGTTTGACCTTAAAAGCTAGTAAGGATTCTGCACAGAGGCTTGAGTTAGGGTGAAGGCATGATCACCAAAGGCTTGTTCCGAAACCATTGCAATTTTCGGTTCAAGCCATTATTTGGGCGTTAGCACATAACTACTTTTTCAATACAGGATAGCCTTGGGTATACACCCAGTCAGTATCCTTGGCTGGCATATGACAGCTTAAGCAGTCATTTTTGTAGTTGGTGGCTACATTTTTCGTCGGATTATCAGGTTTAAATAATGCCCACCCCCAACCGTCTCCCCACAAGGGGTTGTCCGCAAACCTGTTTTTACCGTCCTTGACCATCACAAACCATTGTTTGATCTGTCCACTCTCGTAACTGACGCCTTGGCCGGTCGTAAAATCACCGCTATCGGCCACCCTTAACTCCTTAATAATCACCGCCCCGTTGGGAAACTCGCCGGTGTTGCGATAGTGCTCTAACGTGCCCTCGCTGGCATAAACACCGTGAAAGCCACTGGCATCACCGCTGGGTACCAACCAGGAGCCAAGGTGGGTGGTTGAGGTTCGAAAATCGGTCGCTAAGGTAATATTTCCTTCTTTATCAACAAATTCTTTAGGTAGATCCTTTGCTAAAGCGCCATAGGGCAGGCCTGCGATAAGCCCACTCAACAATACAATTTTCACTTGATAAGGTTTCATATTGCTCTCCTATTGTTAATCTCTAAGGATAGTTAAAGGTTAAAATATAACCATGCAATATCATTCATACAGGCCTGTTTGAACGCTTGCATTAGACCTTCTCAAAAAGCTTGCTTCATAGGTTAGATCTGGTCGGTTCACCGACGTCAAGACAGAGGAAACACAAGGCTTTCGGCTAACCCTCGCCATCTTTAAAGTACGCTTATGAAAAAGTCCTAGCTGGCAAAAACTTGAACGATTTGTTATCAATATATGTGGAAACGAACGGGGAAAGGTGCATGCTGACTAATGCCGGCGTTGCCACTACCAAATTATGACAAGCTGTTTTTTACCTCACACTAGGATAGGGAAATTAAAATGAAAATTAACACGAGTTTGTTAGCGCTCTCTCTATTGGCTTCTGCCTCGGGCTTCGCTGCAGAGACTTACCAAGTCACTACTTCAGTCTATACAAATGGTGAATTGGTTGCTTCGCCTGTTGTGCTAGTGGAAGCGGACAAAGCGACTTCAATGACCATTGGCGAGAACTTTAGCTACAATTTGACTGTAAAGCCGAACCAAGATGAAACGGCAGATATTATTACGGCACTTACCCTTGAGAATGACACCCTCACCCCATCGTTCACGGTTGCCTATGGCAAAGAAGCCAGTATAGAAATTGGCACTCAAAAACTGACAATCTTGGTGAGTAGAGTTGACAACCAATAGCCGTCACCAAAAACGCGCCGGCTAGGCGCCCAACCCAGGATAAGTGGCAATAATAGGTACCAAATTGGGGAATGGTCAACCTAGAAAAGAAAGGTTTCTGGCCATTAGTGGTTCAAAAATTAACTATGCACATTAATACGTTAAAAAAACATGGAATAAGAATATGGAAATTATGGCATTTATCGGAATTGTAATATTTCTCATAGGTGGAATAGGTTTTCTAATAGCTGCGTTTAAAACCAATATCCTTTGGGGATTGGCGTGTCTATTTATCTCACCCGTTTCGATAATATATTTAATTTTGCACTGGTCAGAAGCTAAGAACCCATTCTTTCTTCAGCTTGCTGGACTTGCAGTCGTTCTTTTTTCTGGCTCTATGGGAGCGGATATAGCGTTAAATTAGAACTTCCCCGTTAATTTACTCCAAGCTCACAGGTATCGAACCTCCCGTTTAGATTCGCGCTTTCGATCTCAGATTTTGTTGTGGAGTGTGTCATTGAGAGTGAGGCACGATGCCGAGCTAGATTTATCATCACAGGGATGTGCTGTTAAATCGCCTCAAGGACTAAGCGGAACGTTTTACAAAACGCTGAGTTCGCAAGCATGAGCGAATCACGGGTGCCTTGGGGTTCCAAGGGGCGGTTGGCGCAAACCGCCCTTTGGTTGCCGTCCCCGGCCTTTCGCTGGCTCAAGGCGTTCGCTTGCTAAAAATAGTTCACCGGACTATTTTCTTAACGCGCTCACCCAACGCGACATGAACTAACCTCTGTGCAAGAAATTCATCCCTGAAGGTGCCTTCTTGTCAGCGTCCTGACATCAGTCCACCAAATAATACTCAACGGTACTCACCACCCTTACCTTCTTCAGGTGCGGCGAGCTTGAATCTCGATCGCTGATACTAAACTGCCCTTGACGCGCCGATTTAATCTTACCGAGTGTCGAGTCCGAGTCGCGGGCAAATTTAACCGCCACTTCGCGGGCGTTGCGGGTGGCCTGCTCTATCATCTGCGGCTTAATATCGTTTAAGCCGGTAAACAGGTATTCAATACGGTTGGTGTAACGGTCACCGCCTATGGCGATACCTTGCTTAGCCAGTTCGCTGATCTGACTGCTGGCATGGCGTACCTTGTTAGGATCTTGGCTGTACACCGACATATTGGCGCTAACCAGGTAGCGTAGGCCGACCTGCTCGGGTCCGTATTGCTGCGCTTTTTTGTCAACTACTGTGACCTGCCCCAGGGAGATTTCCTCGTCACTAAAACCGTGCAGCTTTAAAAATGCCACCACGGCGTTTTGTTTTTGCTCCACCGCGGCGGTGACCTCTTCGAGCTGCTCACCGGCCTCGGTAAAAACGATGGGCCAAATGGCAGTGTCCGCCTGTACCTGCTGCTCGGCTAATCCCTTCACCACCACGGTGCGATCCATAGCCTTAAACTCTATGATGGCATTGCTGAGCAAGATGCCGATAGAGGCCAACCCCAAGGCTAGAAGAAAAGCAGGTAAAATATTGATGTGCGTTATACTTTTGTGCATTGATGCTTCCTTTTTGCAACAAGTATGAGACTATATTTCGGTATCCAGTGTACCAAAATGAGTAAGCTATGAGCGTAAAACGCATTAGTCAGTTCTTCAACCCTAAATCCATAGCTGTTGTCGGCGCCTCGAACAATCCCATGCGCCCGGGCTACATTGTGATGCGCAACCTGCTGCAAGGCGGCTTTAACGGCCCAATAATGCCGGTCACACCAAAATACGAGGCGGTACACGGGGTGCTGGCCTATGCCGATATTGCATCGCTGCCACAACCACCCGATATTGCCATCATTTGTACCAATAAAGCCACCTTATTACCACTTATCAGCGCTCTCGCCAAACAGGGCTGTCGTAATGTTATCGTGGTCGCGGCGGGCCTCAGTGAAGAACAAAAAACCGAATTACAACAACATTGTAAAGCTCAGCATGTGAATTTAATGGGGCCCAATTGTTTGGGTTTGATGATCCCTCATCTTGGCGTCAATGCCAGTTTTTCCCATACAGTGACCCGCCCCGGCAAGGTTGCCTTTATTTCGCAATCGGCGGCGGTGTGCTCAACCATTTTGGACTGGGCACAACATAAGGATATTGGCTTTTCTTACTTTATTTCCGTGGGCGACTGCCTGGATATCGACTTTGGCGAACTACTGGATTTTCTCGGCCGCGACGCCCGCACCAAGGCTGTGCTCTTATACATAGATAATCTAAAAGATATTCGCGGCTTCATTTCCGCAGCTAGAGCCGCCGCCTTTAGTAAACCCGTGATCGTGATTAAAACTGGACGTACCGATGCTGGTGCCCAGGCCGCATCGGCTCACACCGGCGGGGCCAGCGGCTGCGATGCGGTGTACGATGCCCTGATCCAGCGCGCCGGTATGCTTAGGGTAAATGATTTACGCGAGCTCTTTGCGGCGACGCAAACACTGGCGCTGCATCCAAAATTACTCAAGGTAGAACCCCTGTGCATACTTACCAATGGCGGCGGTCCGGCAGTAATGGCAGTCGACAGCCTGGTACAAAGCTCCGGTAAGCTCTGTGAGCTTAGCGAGGCCACCTTAGAGACATTAAACAAGGTGATCCCCCAGGCGGACAGTACTCACAATCCGGTGGATATATTTGGTGACTCAGACCCAATGCGTTATCAGCAGGCGCTGAAGATTCTGCTCGAAGCCAAAGAAGTGGAAAACCTGCTGATTATTCACACCCCGTCGGCTTTAGCGCCAAGCGCCGATTATGCCCGTATTATAGTCGACACCCTGGCGCAAATAGACGCCCGCAAGCGCCCCTTTGTAATGACCAATTTTATGGGTGAAGACGCCGCCTATGAGGCCAGGCGCATTTGTGCCCAAGGTGGCATTCCCACCTATCGCACCCCAGAAGGTGCGGTTGGTGCCTATATGCATTTGATCAATTACCGCCGTAACCAAAAACACCTGACGCAAACCCCAGAGTCCATTGTTGATGAGCTGGATATTCAGGTCGAAGAAGCGCAGGCAGAGATCAGCGCCCATCTGGATCGCAATGTGCACTATCTCAGCACCCATCAGGCGGCGCCGCTACTGGCTTATTACGGCATAGACACAGTGACTACCCACATTGCCACCACACCCAGTGAGGCTGCGGAAGTCGCCGCTGAATGCGGTTTCCCCGTGGTGCTTAAACTGATAAGCCCGGATATCGCCAGTAAATCCGAGGTCGGCGGTGTGGTGCTTAATATCAGCGATGAGCATGAGGTCGAGCAAGCGGCGTTTGCCATTTTACTGCGTATTAATCAGGTCTATCCCGAGGCACGTATCGACGGCTTTGCCATTCAGCCCATGGCGCCACGTGCCGGGGCACATGAGCTGCGTATCGCCATCAAAACCGACCCACAATTTGGCCCGGTGATCTTACTTGGCGAGGCCGGCAGTGCCCTTGATTATTCCCAGGCTGCGGTGGCCCTGCCGCCGCTGAATATGAATCTGGCCAAGTACTTAATTGCCAATGCCCTGGATAAGGGCGTGCTTAAAGAGCGCACCTTGCCGGAGAAGGTCGACAAGTATCGCTTATGCGCCCTGCTCACCCGGGTTTCGCAGTTAATCGTCGATCAGCCGGATATCCACAGCCTGGAGCTGAACCCCTTGCTGGCCACCCAGAGTCAATTTTTAGTGCTCGATGCCAGCATAGGTATCAGCCGTTATAAGCGTCTTGCCCATCGTAAGCGCCTGGCCATTCGTCCCTATCCCAAGGAGCTGGAGCGCTGGGTCACCCTAAAAGACGGCTCCGAGGCACTGTTGCGTCCCATTCGTCCCGAGGATGAGCAGGCTCACCGTCGTTTCGACGAGTCACTTACTAAAGAAGACAGATACCGGCGCTTTTTTGGCGAAATGCCGCACTTTAGCCATGAGCAATTGGCCAAGATGACGCAGATCGACTATGACAGAGAAATGGCCTTTATCGTCACCCGTAAACAGGGCGGTGAAAATGTCACCCTGGGCGTGTCCCGGGTGCTAATGGACCCGGACAACCTAGTCGGTGAATTTGCCATAGTCGTTGGCTCACAAGCCCAAGGGCTGGGTTTGGGGCGCATTCTCCTTGGTGCCGCCGTAGACTATTGCCAGCAACAGGGCGTTGGTAGTATCGAGGGCATGACCCTGTGGGAGAACACAGGTATGATAGAGTTAGCGCGTAAGTTAGGGTTTACTATCAGTCGTGACTTTGAAGAAGGCACTATTCATATGCGCCGCGAACTCAATAAAAGAATAGAAGATGATTAAAAAAATAAGAATCACGCTGGCCGATGTGTTTGAAGCACGCGGCAAATCGAAGCGCTATGGTTATGCCTTCGATGCCTTTTTAATGACCTTAATTTTTGCCAATGTGCTCGCCATAGTGATGGAGTCTGTGCCCAGCATGGCACACGAACATACGCGCTTTTTTTTCTACTTTGAATTGATATCGGTACTTATTTTCACCGTTGAATACCTGGCTCGAGTGTGGGCCAGCGTCGATTTAAACCGTTTTGCCGACAGCTCACTAAGCCCAACAAAAAGGCGCCTGCGCTATCTCATATCGCCCATGGCGGTGATCGACCTAATCGCTATTTTGCCCTCATTATTAATGTTCCTGGTGCCTTTCGATCTGCGTTTCTTAAGGGTGCTGAGGTTATTGCGAATTTTCAAACTCACCCGTTATTCCCGCGCCATGCAGCTGATGCTGAACACCATACAGGAAGAGGCCAGCTCGTTACTGGCGGCATTCTTTATTATGACGGTGATCCTGATTATTGCCGCCAGCGGCATTTATTTGCTCGAACACGATGTGCAACCGGATAAATTCGGCTCCATTCCCGCCGCCATGTGGTGGGCTATTATCACTTTAACCACAGTGGGTTACGGCGATACCGTACCTGTCACCCTGATGGGGAAAATCTTCGGCGGCATTATTACCATCCTCAGCATGGGCATGGTTGCCATCCCTACCGGTATTCTGGCTTCAAGCTTTTCTGAGCAGTTGCGCAAGCGCCGTAGAGCCTACAGTGAAATGGTGCATCAGCTGATGGAAGACGGCATTATCTGCCATCCAGAGCGGGTAAAACTGAATGAACTGCGCCTTGAGCTCGGCTTAAGCGTGCAAGAGGCGGCGCACCTGGAAGAGCAAGTGCGCGATCAGCACCCCTTGCTTAAGCGCTTTTGTCCCCAGTGTGGCCATCATTTGGAATAATACAGGCCTTAGCGAGTAAATCGGCCACCCCATCACCATGACAGGGCTGCGCTAACGCGTCGCCCTGCATCAGGGTGCAACCTAGGTTTAACAACTGACGCTGCTGTTTATCATCGGCCACGCCCATGGCGAGCACCTCAATGTTCATGGCAGCGAAAATAGGCATATAACGACTGACCTTGTTATAGGCTTTATAGTCCACACACAACAAGGCGCTGAGCTCGGCGCCCAACTTCACCTGTTGAAATAACTCGTCGCCCAGCTCGGGCACGCAAAATTCGTCCACCGTCTTAATATGCAAAGACAAACACATGCCTGATACCACCAGCTTTTGCAGCACTTGCCTGGCATCGGCGTCGAGGCGCTGCCAGTCATGCACCGAAATCTCTAATACCAAACAGCTGATGGGGAAATCATAGCTGTGCAGCAAGTGAACAATATCGCCCATGCTACCGGGTTGGCTGAATTCACGTCCCTTGATAGCTAAAGACAAGTGCAGCAGTGGTTGTTGTCTATGCCAGAGGCGACATTCAAGCACCGCCCGCTCTAAGGTTTGCAATAGGAGTTTTGACCACAACCGGATTTGGCGTATATGAGGGTAATATTCTTGCGGTGCCAATAGCTGCTCATCATGTTGCCAGTAGGGCAAGACCTCAAAGCCTTGTAATTCGGCATCCTGCATGGCGTAAATGCCCTGATAGTGATTTATAAACTGGCACTGATCGGCGGCAATCATTAAGGCTTGCTCTGTGGCCAGACTACGCTGCACCTGAGCATTAATGTCTGGCTGGAAGAAGTGAAACTGGTTGCGACCGCTGCGTTTGGCCTGATACAGCGCCAATTCGGCGCCTTTAAGCAAAGCTTCGCCCTGCTGTCCATCTTCGGGGAAGAGCGCCACACCTATACTGGCGTTGGCGGCGCCGAGTGTGCCATGACAGGGGCGCATCAGCACCTCCTGTACCTTACGACACACCGCCAGCACCTGCTCCAGCGCATCTATATCTTCAAGTAACAGAGCAAATTGCTCAGCCTCGATGCGCCCTAAACTGTCTTGCGAGCGCACTGCCCTTTGCAGGCGATAAACCAGACTCAGCAGTTGCTGCTCAGCCGCTTGCTCCTCGAAGCCAACCACAACCGGCAAGGGCACATTGATAAGCAGCAATGCGCAGCCGCGGTTATCCCGCTGTGCTTGCTCCAGTGCGTGTTCAACCCTATCCATAAACAAGGGACGATTAGGAAAGCCGGTAAGGCTGTCGTAGTGCGCCTGCTGTTGTTGGGTCTCCAAGCTATGCTTGGCTTCACTGATATCTGTGAGCATCACTATATAGCTGGTGCTGTGCTGCTCGCTGTCGGCGACCGCACTCATCTTCAGCAGCACGGGAACCTGCTCACCGGTTTTAAGCACTACCTGCTCTTCGCATTGGTAATGCTCCCCCACACGTAAGCCTTTCAAAATACGCAGATAGTTAATACGCACATTTTTCGACAGCCCCAGATTCAGACGTCGTGAGGATGGGCTACTGGTGGGGTAATCAAAATTTTCCCGCAACGCCTGATTGGTGGCAACGATGCGCAGCTTGGAGTCAAAAATAATCAGCCAGTCGCTGGCCTGCTCAAAGGCGGCACCAAACATGCGTGCATTTTCTTCTAACACCAGCTCCCGAGTCATATTGGTATAGGTGCCCGCTACCTGAACCGGATGGGTGCCTTCCCATTGCATCACCTTGCCAAAGTCTTTATACCAACGCCATTGCCCACTGCTGTGGCGCAGGCGATAGACGCAGTTAAAGTAACCCTTATCGGTGGATAAAAATTCCAGCCATTCGATACGGAATTTTTGTCTTTCATTCGGGTGAATCAACGCCAGATATTGATCCAGCTGACAATGCTCATAGCTATAACCCAGTTCCTCACGCAACCGTGGTTGATAAATTTTGCTCTCATGCTGATGCCAGTCCCATACCCCGGAGTGACTGCCTTCGAGCGCCAATTTCAGGCGCGCCGCCGACTCTTTGCTTTGTTTATGCGCCGCCATCAGCATCTTTTGAATGCGATTGCGACGATACATCCACATGGCTATCAGGCTGGCGATAATAATCACATACAGGGTGATAAAACTAGGCGAGCTCCACGGCGGGTAGGCAACGCTAATACTCAAGCGTGCTGGCTCGGTCGACTCGCCGGTAAAGGGGTCCCGCGCCCACACCTGAAGCAGATGCTCCCCAGGATTTAGCTTGGGGAAGACCACGCGATTATTATCCCGGGTAAAGCTTTTCTGGCTGCCATCGAGCTGATACTCGAAAATAACCCTGTCCTGATAATTAAAGGCCATGGCGCTGAAGGTGATCTCTAAGCCGACATCATCATGGTCAAGGTAAACCTGGGTCAAAGGCCCCATGGTTGGCAACTCAAGCGCGCGGTACATCAGCTCTGCCGAGGTAAAATTAACCCCTTGTAGCAAGGCCCGTTGCGGTATATTGCGCTGCGGATAAAACAAGGTCGCGCCTTTAACCGAACCAAATGCCAGGCGACCGTCGTCACGACGACTGACCGAGCCC
Source organism: Pseudoalteromonas sp. T1lg76 (assembly GCF_002964725.1). NCBI lineage: Bacteria > Pseudomonadati > Pseudomonadota > Gammaproteobacteria > Alteromonadales > Pseudoalteromonadaceae > Pseudoalteromonas > Pseudoalteromonas sp. T1lg76. Next base: position 113,991 of record NZ_PQCE01000012.1, on the reverse strand, counting down.
AGGTTAAATTCATTGGTGGCTAGGCCTTCCAGATTAGTGAACTGAAAAAAGTGCTCATTTTGTGGGTTAAAGCGCCATAAGCCCTTATGACTACTCATCCACACCATACCCATATCATCGAGCACCAGATCATACATAAGGTTACCCGGACCGCGGCGCTGTAAATCTATGTGTTTAATAAAATTAAAGTTGCTGGCGTTTAAGGCCACCAGACCATGATTGGAAAACGACAGCCACAGGATATTATTGTTATCCACCACATAACCATTAAGGTTGATGGCCAAACTGCCATGAGATTGCGGCACCCGATAAAGCATTTGCAGGGTTTGCGTTTGGGCATTGAAACGCAGCAGCTGACCGCCGGAGAAAAACAAGGGTTGCAGAGGGTTATCCGCTAACGGAGCGCTGAACCCCAAGGCCAAAAACGGATCATGCTTGTCCAGGTCACCACCCAAAGGATGCACCTGCTGTGATCCCAGATCAAAATAGAAGAACCCCTGATTCTGATTGACTCCGTATAACCGGCCATCCTGGGTCAAATACAGGCCATGTAAATAGCCCTCAAGGTAGGCCTGATCTTCTTGCTTCCTGGCCTGCAGCTTAGTTAACTCCTCGGTGTCCTGGTTATAGCTAAATAAACCACGGGTGGTATTCATCAGCAACTGCCGACGATAAGGGATCAGGGTGTAAATGCTAAAGACGTTGTCGAGTTCATCGCTGAGGTAACTTTTAAACTTCACCTCACTTTGCATTGTCGCCAGGTTGACCTGGGTTAAACCGTTATGAGTGCCTAAATACAGGGTGTCGCCACTTTGTACCGAGCTCCAGATATTATGATGGGACAAACCATCGCCACCGAGATTATCGGCTGTGATATTTTGAAACTCAAAGCGCTTGTTGGGAAGGAAAAAGGCGCCATCGCTTTTGGTGCCCAGCCACAGATCGCCCAGCTCTGTTTCCACTATTTTGATCACACTGGGGTCGGAAAGACTGTAAGGGCTGTCGCTCAGCCTTTGGTGCTTGCGCAAGCGGTTAGCCTGCCACTCATACTCAAACAAGCCCTTATCCGTGGCCAACATCAGCATCCCCCCGCCAAGGGGTTTTATTTGCCAGATATTCAACTCCGACAAAAGCGTCGTACTTTGAAATGGCCGCTGCGGCTGGGCAAACAGGGCATCTAAATCGCTGATATCGGTGACATACAAGCCCTTTACCGTGCCTATCAATAACTTGCTCTGCTCGACCAGGGCGAATGATTTTACATTGTCTCTGTGTATACCACTGCTGCCCGGCGGCAAATGTTGCAGCGGGCGCACCTGCTGGCTCTTGAGATCATAAACAAAGGCACCGTGCGTGGTGCCGATAAACACATAGTGCTGGTATTGAAAAAACACCCGCACCAGAGCGTTGTTTTCGCCGCTGCCCACCTTAAATAAGCTGGTAATGGCACCGCTTTGCGGGTCGAGCATGGCAACATCGCCGCCACGGCCAAGCAGCATCTTATTATCGTCGAGGGAATGCATGGAAAACACTGCGGTGGCAAAGTCGGGGTCTAATTCCTTCGGCGGTGCCACTACCCTTTCCAGCACCCCTTTGCCGTTATGATAACGATAAAGGCCATTAAGAATGGATGAAGTCCAAATTTGCCCTTGTTTATCCATATGCAGGGCATCAATCATGGCGTCGTCAAGCTCGCCCTTTTCATCGCTGATAATTTTTACTTGATAGCCGTCGTATTTATTTAAACCGCTTTCGGTGGCCAGCCACAGGTAGCCCTGATGGTCGATAAGCATATTACCGACATAGCTTTGCGACAGCCCCTCACTGGGCGACAAACGCTGCACCTTGGCGCTGACGCTCGCGGTGACGACCAAAAACAAGCTCAATAATACCAACCAGCAATTACGCATCTGCCACTCCCTGATACCAATAGGCCAACACATCACGACCCTGATTACGATAACTTTGCAAGCGCGACGCCAGGTGTTCGGGCAAAGTAGCAACCGTGGCGAAACCCAGCTGTTCATAAAAGGGGCGCAGATGCTGATAAATAAAACTATAGATGGGGCCTGGTAATTCGGCACAGACCTGACGTATTAAAGTGGCGGCCAAACCTTGACGACGATAATCTGCCTCTACAAACACGCCACATAAAAAATGTTGTTGTTCAACAAGACTGACTCTGGCTGCCGCCACTATGTCATTGTCGCAACGCACCACCCAAATTTGGTCTTGCTTATTGGCACGACCTCGGGCGCCGACCCTATCATAAAATTTGTTCACCAAGGGGGTGGCGAGGGCGGGTACGCGTTGCGCCACTGGGGGGGTCATCGCGATGCGCTCATCATCGCTAAGAAATGTTCAAACTGCTGCTTTAAGTAGCCTTGCTCCGAAATCGGACGCATATTGATGGCTTCATAAACCTTATCCCGGGCATTTTTGCCACGGATAATTTGATACGCCCAAAACGAGGCTTCATAGTCCAATTGAATTCGGTACTTCTCTTCTCGCGGAAGACGGCAAAGATTGACACTCATCGCTGCAACACTATTTAATAACTGACGGAGCCTATACTATAACAGATAGCACCCAGGGTGTATGGGGCGGCCGCTAAGCTAGGGCTAGTATTTCTACTCCAGGTTACCTAAAATAGAAAAAATCATCACATAAATTTAACAATGTGATTAATAAAATAATGATACTCACTGCTTCCTGATCCCGCTAATTTTTTCTTCAAGGTCGTAGTGTTACGCCAGCAGGTATTTATGCAAAACATCTTTGCCTTGGTGCTGCCGCGATTGCTGCTAGTGGCTCTATTTTGCGCCCTAGGCAATGCCCATGGGGCAAACAACAGCACTAAGATGACCTTTAACAGACCGATGGACACCGCCCAGGCGCGCTTTGTCATCGAACTGATGTCACAGGCTTATAGTCAGCTCGGCTATGAGCTGGAGATCATTGACTTCGATCACCCTCAGGCCTTGGCCGCTGCAGATGAGGGGGAGCTAGACGGTCAGCTAGGACGCATCGCCAATATAGAAACCCGCTATGAGAACCTGGTGCGGGTAAACTTCCCCTTGTTTAAGTTTGAGCTTTTTATGCTCACCCGTTGTCATTACTGCAGCCTACAGGAGCTCGCTCGGGTTGCCATCCGCAATGGTTACCCGGTCACCGAGCAATACCTGCATAGCAATAATTTCAATGGCCAAATTATTAAATTGGAAAGCGTGGCGGCGCAGCTGAACCTCTTGGCTCAGCGCCAGGTTGAAGCCGTGGTGCTGCTTGATTTCCACCTCAAGCAAGGCTACCGAAATCGCGCCGAGCAACCCTTTACCCGCCATCATCTGCAAAACTACTACAGTTATCATTACCTGCATAAGCGCCATGAGGATAAAATTCCCAAGCTTTTAGCGGTATTGCAGGAGTTAGAGGCAAGTGGGGTGGTGGCGCAGCTGCGCAAAAAGCACGGCTTATAAGTCGAGCTCGCCCTGCTCCATGGATGGCGGTTGCTGGCCTTGTTCCTGTTGGCGCGCTAAGAAACGCTTATAACGCTGTTGACACAGCAAATTGACATGACGCTTTTGCTCATCGCTGAGCTGATTCCAATGAAACCGCTCTTCTCGCGACCGATAACAACCAAGACAATAGCCGCGACTATTGACCTGGCAGATCCCCTTACAGGGGCTATCGATGGAGAATATTTCAAGCTGTTGCATAGGCACTTCAAAGCATAAACCCTATTTCTAACGTTAATGCCTGAGGCGTCTAATTACCAGTGAAAGTTAGCCAAGGTTATCCATTTCTTCTTTGCGTAAAACCGGCTTGGCGTAAATGGCGGTAACCAGGTCGCGCAAATGCTCTGGGATGGCTTCCATACGCTGGGCAAAGGCCTTCACATCTTCGGATTCTGAGTCAACCACGGCATTGGCATGCTTGGCGGCAATGTAGTTGCCCGGATGCAAATAGAAAGACTCGACAATCTGCTTATCTATGGTTTTCGCCAAATCTTCCGGAGTGCTGCAGTCGTTGCTAATGGGCTGACCAAAGGCCAGATGTACATGACCCTTATCGCTGGTAAAGCCCTCGACTATGCTTTCGATGTCTTCACCTGCCGACTTTACATACTCACCATGGTGCTTTTTATGATACAGCTCCTTGGCCTTCGACAGGGCGCAGGGTTCGTACTGATACGAGATAGAAACCGGCACGATTTTTAGCTCGCGCACATATTCGGCAAAATCTTTCTTTTGCTTGCGGCCATTAAGCTGCAGCATTTTCAACAGTGCTGGATCGGTTTGGTCGAAACCGTCTTTGGTGCGCCCTTCACGCTGGGCAATCCAAATGCTGTGCCCCTCGGTCAAGGAGTCGTAAATATAGGCCGACAGCTGAGTCAGCGCCTTAAGCATTTCTTTCGGTGCCTTGGCCGAACGCTTAACGATAAAGCTCTTGTTCAAGCGCATTAGCTCAGTGATATAAGGAATTTGCAGCAGGTTATCGCCAATGGCGATACGCACCGTATTCATATCGTGCTGGTGCAAGCCAAAGTTCACCAAGGCTGGATCAAGAACAATATCGCGGTGATTGGAGATAAACAAATAGGCCTGATTTTTATCCAACTTATCAAGGCCGGAGAAGGTCACCTTGGACGTGGTGTTATTTACTATCTGCTCAAGATAGTGCACCACTTCAAGCTGCACTTGCTGCACCGAGTTAACCTGTCCCCATTTACGCTGTAGCTGCTGGCGCACCAGAGGCCGCGAAATAAGACGTATTGATGCCAACCAAGCAGGCAAATTATGCTTAGCAATAAGGTCGACAAAGGCATTATCGGCCACCAGCCGAGCCACGGATGCCGCCACTTCATCATCGTTGTAAGGTCTTATATCTGCATACTTATCCACGGTGCTCACCTTTTAACTGCAGGCAAAAAAACGGCGCTCATTGTATCGCGCCCTTTATTTATTCGCTAAGTTTATCAACTCTTACCAGTGAGAGATAGCCTACCTACGGCTGAATTTTAGCCACAGCAAGCGTATTAGCAACAGCGCCAGAATAACAGCAGAGCCTTGCTCCAACCAAGGCGGTAACACCTCTTGATGCTGGCCACCGAGCGGCGTGACATTAAATCCGAATTCACCAACCAGGTAATCGGTGAGCACGCCAAACAGCAAGGCCACACCTATTACCCCGGTTAGATAGGCAGCAACCGCGCGGCGCCCCAGCTCCTTGCCCACTACACCTAGGGTAGCAATATTGGTCGCTGGTCCCGCCAGCATAAAGACCAGTACAGCCCCGGGTGACACTCCGGCCAACAACAAGCCGGCGGCAATGGGGGTAGAGGCCGTGGCACAGATATACATGGGGATGCTGACCAGCACCATCACAGTCATGGCCAAAATACCACTGCCCCATTGGCTTAAATAGGAGGTAGGTACATAGGTTTGCACCACAGCCGCAAAAAACAGACCTATCATCAACCATAAGGCGGTATCGCTTAAAAGCTTAGTGGCACTAAAGTGCAGCGCTTGCTGTAACTTGCTAAGAGCGGATGGCTGAGCTTGCGGTGTTGACTGCGACGCCTTTTTATCGGTATTACAGCAACTGGATGTTGCCTGTGTGACCTGAGTTTGTGGGGTGCAACAACCGCCGCTTTGCTTATCGAGCTGAACCTCGGAGGCACAACAACTCGATGGACCCTCAACTGCAGGCACCTTATCATTAGAGCCGCAGCACGCACCTTGCTTGGGTGTAGAGCTTGCAGTGACGCTTGGCTCCAAACTGCCCTCGCGCCCCACCAGCAAACCGGCGGTAATGGCGCTGCAAACGGCGGCTATGGGTCTTATCACCGCCATAAAGGGACCCAATAAGGCATAGGACACGGAGACGGAATCAATTCCGGTTTCCGGTGTCGACACTAAAAATGACGTTGTCGCACTTTTTGACGCGCCCGCTCGTCTTAAGCCGACCGCCGCCGGGATCACGCCGCAGGAGCACAAAGGCATGGGCGCGCCGATTAGCGCCGCCTTCACCGTGGTCCAGAGGCCTTCTTTACCCAGATGACGATTGAGAAAGTGCGTCGGCAAATACACATTGATGATTCCGGCAATCAACAACCCTAGCATCAGCCAAGGTGCCGACAACACAAACAATTGCCAAAAATTACTGATTAAGTCCATCTATGTCCTCCAGTGCGGTCAGAATCGAACAATGTTGCGCCGGGGCGCTACTGCCGCAGCATTGCTCGGCCAGTTGCGACAGCGAAGCATGAAAGCGCTGTAACTCGGCGATCCGCTGTGCCACCAAATCACGCTTTTTCAGGGTCAGATCTTTCACTTCCTGACAGCTGTGCTCGGCCTTTTCAAAGTTTATCTTTAACAGCTCGGCAATTTCTTCCAGGCTAAAGCCGACATCCTTGGCACGACGAATAAAACGCAATTGTGCCATGTGCTTACCCCCATATTGACGATAGCCACTGGCGCTGCGCTGAGGCGCGCTCAATAGTCCTTGCTGCTCGTAATAACGCAGTGCATCCGTACTCATGTCCACCTGTTTGGCCAATTCACCTATACGCATCTGCACTCCTCCCCCCTCAAACTCTTTGCTTAGCAGGCATTATAAACCTTAGAGTTAACACTAAGGTCAAGGATTAATTTTGCGCTAAACGTTGGTCCATGAAAGACTAGCGCCAATAGCCTATTTGGAGAGCACAAATGAACATCGTCATGTTAGACGCCGACACCTTAGGAGCAAACTCACTGGCACCAATTGCCGCCTTAGGAGAATTTCATCGCCACCCCCTGACATCAGCAGAAGATGTAGTGACGCGCTGCGCCGACGCCGAGGTAGTGATCACCAACAAGGTGCAACTTGGCGCCGAGCAGCTTAAGGCCTTGCCTAAGCTGAAACTTATCTGTGTTGCCGCCACCGGCACCAATAACATAGATATCGCTGCCGCTAAGGAGCATGGCATTGCTGTGTGTAATGTTGCCGGCTATTCCACCGCCAGCGTAGTGCAGCATACCTTTACCCTGATCTCCTTACTGCTTAATAACCTGCATAGGTATATAGATGACTGTCGCCAAGGCGCCTGGCAACAAAGCGAGATGTTTTGCCGCCTTGATTATGAGATCGCCGAGCTGGCGGGTAAAAAACTTGCCATTATCGGCCATGGTGAGCTCGGCCAGGCCCTGGCCAAGGTAGCCCATGCCTTTGATATGCAGGTGCTTATTGCCGAGCGTCGCGGCCAAGCCCCGCGCCCCGGGCGCATCGCTTTTGAACAAGCGCTGGCGCAGGCGGATATCGTCAGCATTCACTGCCCACTTAACGCCGAGACAGAGCAGTTAATAAATCGCGATACCCTGGCCTTAATGCAACCGACAGCCGTCTTAGTCAACACCGCCCGCGGCCCCATTATCAACGAAGCAGATCTGGCCACAGCCCTGGCCGATGGTACCCTAGGCGGCGCAGCCTTAGATGTGCTCAGTGAAGAGCCAGCCAACCCTGAAAATCCTTTGGTTCGCTATCAGGGTGACAACCTGCTGCTCACACCGCATATAGCCTGGGCATCAAAACAGGCCAGAGACAGGCTGATCCACCAGCTGGCCTTAAATATTCGCGCCTATGCCAATGGTGAAGTTCGCAATCGGGTTGGCTAAATTCGCCAACTCTTTTGAAATAACACCAACCCGCTTAAAAGAATAATGTGTAACCAATTGAAAAATATAAAGTAAAATTTTTGGCATTGAACTTGATTATTCAATGCCAACTAGATAACAAAAATTGGATAAAACAATGAAAAAAGCACTTCTTTGCGCCCTTGTCGCCCTGCCTCTACTTGGTGGTTGTATCGTTTCGGTGAATGACGGTGAAGCTGACGCCCATTGGTCATCAAGCGACTGGCAAAAACAACAGCGCCAAAATCGCGACTATATTGCCCACCTTGAGCTAGGGAACAGCGCTGCTGTGATCAAAGAAACCCTGGGCACACCGGATTTCAGTGAGTCCTTTGCTCATAAGGGTGAAGAGTATCAGGTACTGTTTTATGCCACGCAAAGCGTTAAGTCCGATGGCAAAATCAGCAAAAATGAATGTACACCCTTGGTATTTAAGGCTGGTCGTTTGGTGAGTATTGGTGATAGCGCCTATCAGGCACTGGTCGGTAAACTATAAAGATAAAAAAAGCCGCGTGGATTAAAGCCCACGCGGCTTTTTTTTAGCCGTAGAAAGCAGCGCTATTACGCCCGTCTTGCTTGGCCTGATACATGCCCCTGTCGGCATTTTCAATCAAGGCCATTTCACAGTTGTCGTCGTTGTCGCCATTAAAGGTGGTGGCGCCAATGCTGATGGTGATGTGCTCAGCAATGGGTGAGTCTATATGGGGAATATTAAGCTCGCGGATCACCCTGCATAGCTTATTGGCCAAAGCCATGGCTGTGTCTTCTTCACTGCCGGGCAAAACCGCAACAAACTCTTCACCACCATAACGGGCGATAAAATCGCTGCCGCGTTGACAATTATTGACCAGGGCCGAAGCCACTTTTTTCAAACATTCATCACCCTGCTGATGCCCGTAGCAGTCGTTGTAACGCTTAAAGTAATCGATATCTATCAATAGCACAGACAAAGGCAATCCGGCGCGCACACTGCGGCGCCATTCACGAGCAAAATGTTCGTCGAAATAACGACGATTGGGAATTTCCGTTAAGCCATCTATGCTCGCCAGCATTTCCAACAGATCATTTTTTTGTTTAATGGTCAGCTGATTCTTCACTCGGGCACGAACAATGGCGCTGCCAAAAGGCTTGCTAATATAGTCCATGGCGCCAAGCTCAAGGCCCTTGGCTTCATCGCCACTGGAGTCACTGGCGGAGATAATAATGACGGGAATGGGCTGAGTTTTATCATCATGTTTGAGCTGTTTTAGCGCCTCGTAACCATCCATACCCGGGAGCATGATATCAAGTAAGATCAAATCGGCACTGTTGTCCTCAAGCCAAGCAAACATGGCCTCGGCATCATTGACACAATGCACCTGGTATTGAGGGGTGAGGGTTTTGGTTAAAATCGCTTGGTTTAATTCATCACCGTCGACAATGAGAATTTTTGCTGACTTCATGAGCCTTCCTGTTTGCTTCACCTTGCCCAGCAATCCGTCCCTTACAGGCCTGTCGCTGAGCTATATTTGTTATTTATTTAGCGCACCTTTGTTACCAGTTTAGACCCGGTTAGCGAGCTTTACTTGGTATTTTTACGGTAGTTTTTGTTACCAAGGTGGTTTTCTTTTACCTAATCTAGCATGCCACAGGTCATCAGGCATGGCTCTGCTCTGGAGCTAACCATACCTGATCAGCCGGCAAAAGCAATGCGTACAGCGCCTATAATAAACGCTGTACTGCATTGTTCGCTATAGATTTTCTTCCGCAAAGGAAGCTAAGCGACTACGCACCACGCCATTAAGGTTGATAGTAGCGCTGCCCTCAAAGTGTTTAAAGCGCTCTACTATATAGGTTAAGCCCGAGGTCAGCGGCGTTAAATAGCTGCTGTCGATTTGCGCCAGGTTACCAGAGCAAATCAGCTTAGTACCCGCACCACAGCGGGTGATAATGGTTTTGAGCTGAGAAGCCGTTAAGTTCTGACTTTCATCCAAGAGCACCACGGCATTTTGAATACTGCGTCCGCGCATAAAGTTGACCGACTTGAACTGGATATTGGCCTTTTCCATAATATAGTTACGGCTGGAAATAGGGTTTTCATCGCTCTTATGTAACACCTCCAAAGAATCTGTGATCGCCGCCAACCAAGGCGCCATCTTTTCTTCTTCGGTACCCGGTAGGAAACCGATAGACTCGGCAATTTCTGGAGTGTTTCGGGTGACAATCAGCTTATCGTACACACCTTTTTCTATGATCATTTCCAGTGCGCAGGCCAAGGCTAGAATGGTTTTACCGCAACCCGCCGGGCCGGTCAGCAGCACTAACTCAACGTCCGGGTCGAGCAAAGCATCCATGGCCATGCCCTGATAGATATTTTTCGGCTTTACGCCCCAGGCATTGCGCGACATCAGGCGCTCCACGCCGAGATCCTTTAAGGTGATATGGGTATCGTTGTATTCCACCACCCGGGCGGCAAAGTGACCGGTTTCGTCAAGCAGATATTCATTGGCAAACACATCCGGCACCAACTCGCGCGCGACATGATGCAGGGCATCACGTCCTTGCTGCTCGGTTTCACACTCGCCAACCTGCTGCCAAAAGTCTCCTTGCACTTTTTTATAACCCGAGGTTAAAAGTGCCACGTCATCAATCAGCTGGTCGGTGCGATAGTCCTCAACATAATGCAGCCCGGCGCCCTTAGCCTTTAAGCGCATATTGATGTCCTTGGTGACCAGCACCACCTTGGCATCGCTGTATTGTTTTTGCAGATACACGGCACAGTTGATAATGCGATGGTCGTTTTCATTGCCCGGCAAGCCGGAAATACTGTCAGCAAACAGGTGATCATTGACTATGATCAGCTTGCCGCGCGGCAGCTCCGACGAACGTTTATCTTCCGGCAATAACACCCCTTTAAGCATTTGCTCCGGAGTGGCATCACGTAACACTTCATCGAGGGCTCGAATGGCAACGCGGGCATCGCGACTGACATCCCGTTTACGGTCCTTAATATGGTCTAGCTCTTCGAGTACCGTCATCGGAATGACGACGTCGTGTTCTTGGAAACAGAGGAATGCAAGGGGGTCGTGAAGTAATACGTTGGTGTCGAGCACATACATTTTACTGCTTTTTACGAGGCGGTCTTTGTCCATAGCGCGTTCCTAATTTGTCTTTATTATATCTGCACCTTTACAGCTACACTAACAAGGTGGTTATGCCTTAAGGGCATACTTCAAGTTTAGTCTATGGTTATAAAAAGACGCTTTTATGACGGCAAAAAAGTACAGAAAAAGTGGTGTTTTACATTTGCAAAAAGCGCCTTCTTTTGCTGCTGTACATATTCTAAACAAGCACCAAAATATTTATCAGTTTTCAGGTGATAATCACCAAGTTGCGCGCTAATATAGCCGCCTTTTTTTGCTTGGGCCGCCATGGCCCCAGCCTAGATAACCCAAAGTCGAGATTGAGCACGTAATGAATTTTTCCTTAGGTCAACGTTGGATCAGTGATACCGAGTCGGATTTAGGATTAGGTACCGTAGTTGCATTGGAAGGACGCCAAGTTAACATCTTATTCCCCGCCAGCGGCGAAAGCCGAGTATATGCCCAGGCCGAAGCGCCGGTGACCCGAGTGCTATTTAATCCCGGCGATGTGATCCGCAGTGCCGATGAGTGGGAGCTCACGGTCAGCGAAGTGATAGAGCAAGATGGCCTGTATACCTATAAGGGCACGCGCCTTGATAATGAAGAGCCGACCGAGCTCAAGGAAACCTTTCTCGACCATTTTATTAAGTTCAATAAGCCGCAGGACCGCCTTTTTGCCGGCCAAATCGACCGTTTCGACCGTTATACCCTGCGTTACAACACCTGGCAGCACAGGTTTCACCGCGACCAATCGCCACTGAAGGGCCTTATCGGCCAGCGCGCCAGTCTGATTGAACACCAGTTGCACATTGCCCGCGAAGTCGGCCAGCGTTTCGCCCCGCGTGTTTTACTGAGCGATGAGGTGGGTCTGGGCAAAACCATAGAAGCGGGGATGATCTTACATCAGCAATTGCTAACCGGTCGTGCCGCCCGCGTGCTTATCGTGGTACCAGAAAACCTACAACACCAGTGGTTAGTGGAAATGCTGCGCCGCTTTAATCTGAAATTTGCCATTTTCGACGAAGAGCGCTGTGCCGAGGCCTTTGCCGACAGCGCCAATGTGTTTGAAACCGAGCAACTGGTACTGACCAGCCTGGAGTTTCTAACCAAGAAAAAACGCTGGTTCGAACAAGCCACCCTGGCCGACTGGGATCTGCTGGTGGTTGACGAAGCACACCACCTCAGCTGGTCGGTGGACAAGCCAAGTACAGAGTACCTGCGCATTGAAGAGCTTAGCCAGGACATCGCCGGTCTTATCTTGCTAACCGCGACCCCGGATCAACTTGGCCACCAAAGCCACTTTGCCCGTTTGAAATTACTCGACCCGGATCGTTTCTATGACTATGACGCCTTTGTTGAGCAGGAGCGCCATTATCAGGAGATAGCCGATGCCGCCAACAGCATTTTGCAGGAGCAGGCACTAAGTGCCGAGCAACAACAAGTACTTGTTAACCTGCTTGGCAGCCAAGGGGAAGCCCTGCTGGCACAATTTAGTGCCGGTGACACCCAGGCCAAGGAACATATACTAGAGCAGCTGCTGGACAGACACGGTACCGGACGCATCTTGTTCCGCAACAGCCGCAGTGGCATCAGTGGTTACCCGCAGCGCCTTCTGCACAGCTATCCCATGGCCATGCCGAGCCAATATAAAACGGCCATGAATGTAATGGGCAGCCTTGGCAATGGTGGCCCCATCGAGCTTAGCGCCATTCGCGCTCTGTTCCCGGAAAAAATCTTCCAGGAATTCGAAGGCGAAAATGCCAGCTGGACTCAGTTTGACCCGCGCGTGCAATGGCTCATAGACACCCTCAACAGCAACAAGCCTCAAAAGATGCTGGTGATCTGTGCCAAGGCAGAAACCGCACTCAGCCTGGAGCAGGCTTTGCGCGAGCGCGAAGGCATTAAAGCGGCGGTGTTCCATGAAGGCATGAGCATTATCGAGCGCGACCGCGCGGCGGCCTTCTTCGCCGATATCGAAGACAGTGCTCAGGTGTTGATCTGCTCTGAGATCGGCTCAGAGGGACGTAACTTCCAGTTTGCCCATCATTTGGCACTGTTCGACCTGCCGCTAAACCCGGACTTGCTGGAGCAGCGTATCGGTCGTCTGGATCGTATCGGCCAAACCCAGGACATTAAAATTCATGTGCCCTACTTTGAAAACAGCGCCCAGCACACCCTGCTGCGCTGGTATCACGAAGGCTTAAACGCCTTTGAGCACACCTCCACCACAGGCCATATGCTTAACCAGGAATTTGGTGATGAGTTACTTCAATTGCTTGCTCATAACAGCTATCAGGACGAGGTTCTGGGCGAGCTGGTTGGACGCGTCAGTTCGCGCTACGGTGAGTTAAAGACACAAATGGAGTCCGGTCGCGATCGCCTGTTGGAGCTGCATTCCAGCGGCCAGGGTAAGTCCGAGCACCTGGTAGAAGATATCAAGGTGGTTGATGACAGTTTTGAACTACCGACCTATATGATCAACCTGTTCGATACCTGGGGCGTGAACCAGGAAGACAGGGGCGAAAACAGCATAGTGCTGAAACCCTCGGAGCATATGCTGGGCGCCAACTTCCCAAGTCTCAGGGATGAAGGCATGAGCATCACCTTTGACCGGGATACCGCTTTGGCGCAGGAAGATCTGCACTTTATCAGCTGGGATCACCCCATGGTCGAAGGCGCAATGGAAATGATCTGTGACGATGATTTCGGTACCGCGTCTGTGGCCCTGTTGAAAAACAAGAAACTGCCGGCGGGCACCTATTTTGTCGAGCTGATTTATATTGCCGAAGCCATGGCTCCTAAATCACTGCAATTGGGGCGCTACCTGCCACCGACTCCGGTGCGTGTACTGCTTGATAAAGGCGGTAATAACCTGGCGGAAAATGTCGCCTTTGATGCCTTTAACCAACAGCTTAATGCGGTTGGCCGCCAAACCGCCTCGAAACTGGTGAATGCCCTGCAAAGCGCCATTCATCCGCTTATTGAGCAAGGTAATACCTTGGCGCAAACGCAAATGGAGCAATTGCGTGAGACGGCGAAAACCGCCATGCATCAGGCCGTTGATAGCGAACTGGAGCGCCTAACCAGCCTCAAGGAGATCAACCCCAATATCCGTGATGAAGAGCTGAAACATTTTCAGCGCAGCCGCGCCGAAATGGACGACTACATAGATAAAGCCAAGGTGAAACTCGACGCCATTCGCTTAATCGTTGTCAGCCACTAGGCATTTCATTAAAATGACCGGCCTTACGCTATGAGGCCGGTCATGCTTTTAAACTACAATCCCCCACGTTTTCCCTATCTGCAGATCATCTATCAAGATGACGACCTGCTGATCCTTGATAAGCCCAGCGGCCTGCTGACGGTGCCGGGAAAAGACCCAAAACATGCCGATAGCCTAATTCGTCGCGCCAATATCGTATTTCCAACCGCTAAAATCGTACATAGATTGGATATGGCCACTTCGGGCGTGATCTGTCTGGCACTGAACAAAGAAGCGCACCGCAATCTCAGCATGCAGTTTCAGGACAGACAAACCGCTAAGGAATATATCGCCATAGTCGATGGCCATCTTAAGGATGCTACGGGCTCAGTGGACCTGCCGCTGATCTGCGATTGGCCGAATCGTCCCAAGCAAATGGTAGATATGGAAAAGGGCAAGCCGTCGCTGACCCATTATGAGGTGCTTGAACATGGCGATAACAATACCCGAGTGCGTCTGACCCCGATCACAGGTCGCAGCCACCAGCTGAGGGTACATATGCTGTCCCTGGGTCATGTGATCTTGGGCGACCGTCTCTATGCCTACCCTGAAGCCAAAGACCGTGCACCGCGTTTGCAATTACATGCCCACTGGCTGACCCTAAATCATCCCAGCAGCGGCGAAAGCATGACCTTTACCGCGCCCTGCCCGTTTTAACGAGCCACCAATATAATTTAACCCTTACTGCCTGAGTGCTGAAGCTCGGGGATAGGCGGTTTATTAAGCCGCCTTTTTTAGGTATTCGTAGGCCGCCTGAATATCCTGACTCTTCTTTTGTGCCAAGCGCATCATATGCTCAGGGAGACCTTGAGAGACCAGCTTATCCGGATGGTGCTGTGCCATCAGCTTGCGATAGGCCTTTTTGACCGTGGAGGGATCGGCGCCTTCTTCCAAGCCCAAGATATGCAGCGCCTGAGCGCGGCTCATGCCACTACTGGCGCCGCCGGAAGCGCGCTGCTGCTGATGTTGCTGATGAAATTTTTGCTGTTGCTGGCGAAACGCAAATTCGGCCTGATAGCGTTTAAGGATAAAACTAAAATGGGTTTTGCTAACGCCAAGCCCCTTGGCGACCTGCTCGAGTAAGGTTTTTTCCTGTGCCGCCAGGTGGCCATCGCTAAAGGCCATTTGAATCTGAATCTCTAAAAACAATTGGATGAGATCGAAACGCCCGGCAAAGTGCTCACGAAACTCACGCAAGGTAGCGTTCATGGCAAAACCATCCGCTTTACCAGTGTTAAAGGCCAATTGGGCTTCGCGTTTGTCCTCACCGGTCAGGCCCATTTCTTCCATAAAAGCGGTGGCGGCACGAATATGCAATTCATTTACTCGACCATTGGATTTGGCGATATGCCCCATCACCGCAAAGCAACTGGAGAAAAACAACGCCTGGCGCTCAGACACTTCGTCGTTATTAAAGAAACCACGAACGCCGCCGGCATTATCGAAATTCTGTTTCAGGCTTTTGTCGAACAGGTGGCCAATAAACAGACCCAAAAATAAGCCAAAAAAACGGCCAAACATAAAGCCAAAAAAGGCACCGAGCACCTTACCCCACATTAGCGCTAACCCTTGTTATTTGAAAATGCCCCCACATAGTGACGAAAAATCATCGAACTAACAAGCACAAGGGCGTATCTATTAAGCTGAATATAAGCCAAAAAATGACGTATTTGTGGGTACTTGGCAGATGTAATTAGCCAAAAATTGCTTTATTATGTCATGCTTATTTCTAGTACTTTTGGCAACTAAGCTAAGGTGAGTCAATGAATAAATTATGGGGCATGATAGCAATAGCCCTATATGGAACCCAAGCCAGCGTCGCACTAGCAGCTGTGGAACAGGCGACGGATGCCAAGGTACCCGCTCCCGAAGGTGAAGCCTTTATCGCGCCAGCACCAGAGCCTGGGGAAATACCCCATTGTTTTGCTGCGGTTCGTCCAGCGCCCTGGCAGGCGCCCGATTTACCCTTTGGGGTAATTGAAATCGTTGCCGATGATGTCGAATTAATAGGCCAGGCCAGCGCCCAGTTTGATGGCGACGTAGATATCAGCAGTAGCACCATGACCCTTAACGCCCGCTCGGCGTTAATTGATAAGCAGCAGGGTCTTCTCAATGCGCAAGGGCCACTCACCTATCGCGATGGTGTCGCCATTATTACCAGCCGTGGCTTAAATGCCAGCTTGGATGACTCTAATATCAAGTTGTTGGCAGCCGACTACCAGTTGACCGAACAACAAGGCCGTGGTGGCGCCGAACAATTAGAGGTTTCGCAAGAAGCGCTGACCCTAAGCAATGCCAGCTTCACCACCTGCCCGGTGGATGATGAAACCTGGTCAATCAATGCCGATAAAATTATTTTGTCACAGCAAAAGGGCTGGGGGGAAACCCATGGGGCGACGCTAAAAATCTACAATACCCCGGTCTTGTATTTACCCTATTTCACCTTCCCTATTAATGATCAGCGCAAAACCGGCTTTCTAGCGCCGCGATTATCGAGCTCGAATCGTTATGGTGTGGAAACCATTACCCCTTATTACATTAACCTGGCGCCGAATTACGACCTGACTTTGACGCCCCGTTATATGTCGAAAAAGGGTTTGCAGCTGCAATCGGAATTTCGTTATCTCACCGAGACCAGCCAGGGCATGCTTGGTCTGGAATATCTGGACTCGGATAAAACCGAGCGCGAGCTGGGTAATCGCTATATCTATCATTGGCAGCAGCAAAGCTACTTCAACGACCAGTGGCGTGCCGGAGTTGATATCACTAACGTCAGTGACGATAACTATCTCACAGACTTAGGCTCCAACTACGCCAGCAAAACAGATACTCACCTGGCGCGTTCCGGTATTCTGACTCATTTGGGAGAGCGCTGGCGCACCGATATCCAGATTCAGGATTATGAAGTACTGGGCGATCACTTAGAGTCTTATACCGCCCTGCCGCGCATTGGCTTTAGCCAGACTCAGGCCTATCAATTGGGTTGGTTTGACGCCAGCATCAATGGCGAGATCAGCCATTTTCGCAACAGCACCCGAATAATAGACGAGGCAACACGTCTGCATATAGAGCCCAAGCTGAGCTTTAGCGAAGACCGTTATGCCTGGTCCTTCTTGTCTGAATTCAGCCTCTTGCATACCTATTATGATCAGCAAGGGGAATTGGCCGGCACCGACTTTGAGGAAACCGTGCATCGCACCTTGCCCAAGGTGCGCCTGTATAGCCAGCTGAATTTTGAACGCGACACCAGCTTGTTCGTTGATAACGGTATTCAGACATTAGAGCCGCAAATTCAGTATCTCTATACTCCGAACAAGGATCAGAACAATATCGGCCTGTTCGACACCACCAAGCTGCAGGATGACTTTTTCGGCCTGTTCCGCGACCGTCGCTTTTCCGGCGTTGACCGCATTGCGGCTGCGAACCAGATCACCTTAGGTGCCACTACCCGAGTGTTCGATGGTAAAAATGAAGAGGTGTTTAACTTAAGCGCCGGTCAAATCTTCTATTTGTCGGACTCCGCCAAACCCACAGCTCAGGATTTTGCCGATGACACCAGCTACGACTCCCTGTTTGCCAGTGAAGCCATGTGGCACTGGCATCGCCGTTGGTATCTATCCGGTGGCATCCAATACGACATTGATGGCAGTCAAATGATTCAATCGCATCTGACCTTAGACTATAAGGGTGACGACAATGAACTGATGCAATTGAACCATCGCTATGCAAACGATGTCTCAGGGAATACAATTGAGCAAGTCGGCATGTTTACCAGTGTGCCCATCGACGATAATTGGCAATTCGTTGCCAGCTACCACCGCGATCTCGACGCCGGACGTAGCATCGAGGTATACACTGGAGTACAGTACGAGTCCTGTTGTTGGGCGGTGCAGGTTACCGGACACAGACAAATCGAAACAGACTTGAATCAAAGTATTAACCAAGAGCAAGCGGTCTTCGACTCGGGGATCGGCATCAAATTTGTCCTTAAGGGACTCGGAGGCAAAAGCAGTTATGATGCGCAAGAAATACTTAAAGAAGGCATTTTTGGCTACCGTCGCCCCTACTTCCTTACTAAATAAAGCAATAACAACTATGAATTTTAGAAGTTTTTTAGCAACCAGTATTCTCGCCCTCGGCCTCAGTCAAGGTGCTATTGCCAAACCACAGCTGATCGATCAGGTGGTCGGCACAGTCAATGAAGGGGTCATTTTACAAAGTGAAGTTGACGCCATTATCAACCGTGTTAAAAGCCAGGCTAAAACCAGTGGCCAGGAGCTGCCAAGCGACGATGCGCTGCGCGTACAAGCCATTGAACGTTTGATTGACCAAACTCTGCTGCTGCAACTTGGCGAGCGCATGGGTATGGAAATTTCCGACGGTCAGCTTGATCAAACCTTAGCCAATATGGCTCGCGAGCAAGGCGGCACCATAGCCGATATGCGCGCTTCTATCGAAGCCTCAGGAGAGAGCTTCCAACAGTTCCGTGAAGATATGCGTAAAGAAATCACCACGCAACAGGTGATGCGTGCCAATGTTGACCGCCGTATTTATATCAGCTTGCAAGAAATTGACAACTTGTTGAAAATAATGGATCAACAAGGCGGTAATGCGGAAGAGTACGACATCGGCCATATCCTGATCGACATTCCCAGCGGCGCCACCGCCGAAGACATTGCCAGCGCCCAGGAGCGTGCTACCAAGGTTATCGATATGCTTAACGATGGCCAGGAATTCAAGCGCATCGCCATCGCCTCATCAAGCGGCTCAAAAGCTCTTGAAGGTGGTCAGTTAGGTTGGATGGGCACCAACGAAATGCCATCACTGTTTGCAGAAGCGGTGAAGGGCAAGAAGAAAGACGATATCATAGGTCCACTGCGCAGTGGCGCCGGTTTCCATATCATCAAGGTACAAGACGTACGCGGCCGCCAGGTTGTGGAAACCGTTGAGGTTCGCTCGCGTCACATCCTGTTAAAGCCATCGATTATCCTGAGCGAAGAAAAAGCCCGCTCTATGCTGGCCGGTTTTGTTGAAGACCTGCGCGCCGGTGAGGCTGACTTTGCTGCACTAGCCAAAGAATACTCGGAAGATCCAGGCTCAGCACTTAAGGGCGGTGAGTACGACTGGACCGATCCAACCACCTATGTTCCGGCCTTCCGCGACACCCTGATGGCATTGGATAAGAACGAAATCAGTGAACCATTCCGCTCTACTTTCGGCTGGCATATAGTGCAACTGCTAGATAAGCGCGTTGCCGATAAAACCGACCTGGCCAAGAAAAACCGCGCCCAACAATTGCTGTACAACCGCAAATTCAAAGAAGAAAGCTTTGCTTTCCAACAGGAAATTCGCGAACAAGCACATATTGATATTTTCGTAGAGGAATAAGGGCCATGACATTGCGTATCGCTATCACCCCAGGTGAACCGGCCGGCGTGGGTCCTGACTTACTGATTGCCTTAGTGCAACAGGAGTGGGACGCGCAATTGGTTGCCATTGCCGATGCGCAATTGCTACAACAGCGGGCCGCTACCTTGGGCCTGCCGCTGACCCTGATCCCCTTTGACGAACAGGCACAGGCGCAGCCAACCGCCGCCGGCACTCTGTTTTATCATCAGGTGGACTTACCGGTGGAAGCCATCCCTGGTCAGTTGGATGAGCAAAATGGCGAGTATGTGCTCGACACCCTGCGCATTGCCTGTGAAAAAAATATGGATGGCACCTTCGATGCCGTGGTCACAGGCCCGGTGCATAAGGGCATTATCAATAAGGCTGGCATTTCCTTTAGCGGTCATACCGAATACTTCGCCCAGCAATCCAACACCCCGGATGTGGTGATGATGCTGGCCACTGAAGGTCTACGAGTGGCCTTAGTGACCACACATATTCCCCTGGCCTATGTGTCCAAAGCCATTACCCCCGAGCGTCTGACCAAGGTCATTGGCATTTTAGATCACGATTTGCGCACCAAGTTCGCCATCGAACAGCCGCGTATTTTAGTTTGTGGTTTAAACCCGCACGCCGGTGAAGGCGGACATTTGGGGCGCGAAGAAATCGAGGTCATGACCCCTACCCTTGAGGCCCTTAATAACCAAGGCATGCACCTGATTGGCCCACTGCCCGCAGATACCCTGTTTCAGGATAAATATCTCAATGAAGCGGATGCAGTACTGGCTATGTATCACGATCAGGGGCTACCTGTGTTAAAATATAAGGGTTTTGGAAATTCAGTAAATATCACCCTTGGCCTTCCCTTTATTCGGACCTCCGTCGATCATGGTACAGCCCTTGATCTGGCGGCCAGCGGCCAAGCAGATGCCGGCAGTTTCCGCGTCGCCTTGAGCGAAGCAATAAAACTGGCGAGCAAAAAAGCGCAGAGACAATGACAGATAAAGTACACTTAGGGCACCGAGCGAGAAAACGCTTCGGGCAAAACTTCCTCAATGATGACACCATTATTGATAAAATCGTAACCGCTATCGACCCTCGTGTGGGCGATAATCTGGTGGAGATAGGCCCTGGTCTGGGCGCGATCACCGAGCCGGTCACCGAGCTGACCGACCACCTTACGGTAGTTGAACTTGATAAAGACCTGGCCGAGCGCCTTATTCATCACCCCTTTATGGCACCGAAATTGACAGTGCATCAGGGTGATGCAATGAAGTTCGATTTTTCGAGCTTGCTTAAAGGTGACAAGAAGCTCAAGATTTTCGGCAACCTGCCATACAATGTATCTACCCCTTTGTTATTCCACTTATTTGAATACGTGGATGACGTTGAACACATGCACTTTATGCTGCAAAAAGAAGTAGTTAACCGCATGGTTGCATCACCGGGCAGCAAAGCATTTGGTCGCTTAAGTGTGATGACTCAATACTACTGCCATGCGATTCCAGTGATTGAGGTGCCACCAACCTGCTTTAAGCCAGCTCCTAAAGTTGACTCTGCGGTAGTAAGACTGGTGCCAAAAAATCCAGAACAACGCACTGCAAAAAGCACCAAGTTGCTTAATACCGTGTGTTTGGAAGCCTTTAATCAGCGTCGTAAAACCTTACGCAACAGCCTGGCTAACCTGCTTGATGCCGAGCAGCTAGAAGCCTTGGGCGTAGACCCGACTGTGCGCGCGGAAAGTTTAACGCTACAGCAGTTTATCGATATCGCGAATTGGCTATATGACAACCAGCAGTAACTCAGAGTCGGCCATTAAAGTCATGGTGGAGACCTTCTATGTCGAGGGTCAATCCGAGCCTGAGCATGACAAATATGTGTTTGCCTACAATATCACCATCAAAAACCACAGCCTGAGCAGCGCCCAGCTGCTTAGTCGCTACTGGCTGATCACCGATGCCAATGGCAAGGAAGTTGAGGTCGAAGGCGATGGCGTAGTCGGCGAGCAACCGACCATAGGTCCGGGCGAAAGCTATAGCTACACCAGCGGCGCCGTATTAGACACGCCGGTGGGCACCATGCAGGGCTATTATGTGATGCGCAGTGAGTTCGGCAACGAATTCCAGGCGCCTATCGATGTGTTCCGTCTTAGTTGCCCGAATATTCTGCACTAAGCCATGGCTCAGTATGCAGTTGGCGACATCCAGGGTTGCTATCAGGAATTAGATGCGCTGCTTAAGCGCATCGACTTCAACCCCAGTAAAGATCACCTCTATTGCGTTGGCGATATAGTCGCTCGAGGCCCGGACTCCCTCGCCTGTCTGCGACGCCTGCACACTATGGAGCATGCCGTTAGTATTACCTTGGGTAATCACGACCTGCACCTGCTTGCCACCCTAGCCTTGGGAAAAGAAGCCAACCCAAAGGATAAGCTTGCAGCCCTGTTAACGGCACCGGATTGTCCTCAGCTGCTTGCCTTCTTACAGCGCCAACCTTTGGCCATCTGGCTGGAAAAGCGCCGTATGCTGATAAGCCATGCTGGCCTGTCGCCGCAGTGGTCGCTGAGCCAGGCGCTTCAACAAGCCCGTATTGCCGAGCAATGCTACCAAGGTGAAGACGCCGCCTACTATTTTGCGCGCATGTATCAAAATGCACCAAGCCAATGGCATGAGGCACAAAGCAAGGTGGAGAAGTTTATCTACACCATCAATGCCTTTACCCGCATGCGTTTCGTTGACAAGCAAGGCGCGCTGAATCTCAGCGACAAGGGTGCACCGAATCAAAATGGCTCGCTTATTCCTTGGTTTAACCACCCTAATCGCGGCCAGGAGGACTTTGATATTGTCTTTGGTCACTGGGCGGCGCTCGAAGGCCATACCGGCATAGACCATATTCACGCCTTGGACACTGGCTGTGTCTGGGGTGGCAGCATGACGGCTATGAATCTGAAAACTAAAAACAAAGTATCTATCCCCGCACAACTTTGAAACACAGCCTGTCAGGCTCTGTGCTACTTTTTTCCACACATCGCCTTTGTTGTCGCATTGGATATTTATTTGCTACAGTCATTTCTCTGCCAAGGAGGAAAATATCCATGAAAAACAAGCTTATTGCGTTAATGATGACGCTGGCTCCCCTAAGTACTCTGGCCAGCACTACAGTGCTGTACAACGCCAAGGGTTATACCCCAACTCAGGATGGTGAGCTCACCCGCTTTAGTACCCTGGTAATTGAAGATGGACGTGTACTTAATCACGGCGATCAGCAGCTCACCAAAAGCTATCCCGATGCCAAGCGCATAGACGCCCAAGGCAAGGTGCTGCTGCCTGGGTTAATCGATGCCCATGGCCATGTTATTGGCCTGGGCCAAAACCTGATGCGCTTGGATTTACGCGATACCCAGTCGGTGGAACACATTGGTGAGAAGCTAAAAGCCTTTGCGGCGCAATCAAAGCAAGAGTGGATTATCGGCCGTGGCTGGAACCAGGAGAACTGGCCAACAAAACGCTTTGCCACGGCGGCAGACTTGGATAAATATGTCAGCGACCGCCCTGTGGTACTGACGCGCATCGACGGTCATGCCATCTGGGTTAATACCAAGGCCATGGAGCTTGCGGGCTTTAAGGGCTCGGAGCAAAATCCGGAAGGTGGTGAAATCATACGTAACAGCCAGGGACAAGCAACCGGGGTGTTTATTGATAAGGCGGAAAACCTGATCAATGCCCATATTCCCAAGGCCGATTTCCAGGCTCTCTCCACCGCCCTGGATAAGGCTGGTGCTCATTTACTCAGCCTGGGTATTACCAGCACCCATGACGCCGGCATAAGCAAAGACACCTGGCAGCTTTATCACCAGCGCGCCGAACAAAAGAACCTGCCGCTGCGCATCTATGCCATGCTCAGTGCCGCCGACCCTCAGCTGTTAAGCATGCTTAAGGCTGGCAAAATCGACGATGCCAACGACATGCTCTCCATTCGCAGTGTTAAGGTCTACGCCGATGGCGCTTTAGGCTCCCGCGGTGCCGCCCTGCTTGATGAATATGCGGATCGCAAGGGGCATCACGGCCTGATGCTGGAAAGCCAGGCGCAGTTAGAAGAAATCTTTAAAACCTGTTTTACCCATGGTTTTGCGGCGCACACCCATGCCATAGGCGATCGCGCCAACCGCGATGTGCTCAATGCCTATGAAAACGTGTTTAAAAGCACTGGCGGCAAATTACTACGCAATCGCATCGAGCATGCGCAAATTGTTGCGCCAAGCGACATCCCTCGCTTTAAGGAGCTGGCAATCATTCCCTCTATGCAGCCAGTACATGCCACCTCGGATATGCATATGGCCGAATTGCGCCTAAACGAGCAGCAACTAAGTGGCGCCTATGCCTGGCAAACGTTTTTAGCCCAGGGCTCTAAGGTCGCCGCTGGTTCGGATTTCCCGGTGGAGCTGGCAAACCCCTTCCATGGTCTGTACAGCGCTATTACTCGTCAGGATCATAACGGCCAACCGCAAGAAGGCTGGCGCCCACAGGAACTATTAACCCGAGAGCAGGCACTGCGCGCCTTCACCTTGGATGCAGCCTATAGTGCCCAACAGGAATTTAAACTGGGTAGTTTGGAAAAAGGTAAATGGGCCGACTTTATACTGATCGACACAGATATTATGACCGCCCCGGTGCAGGACATTTGGCAGACTCAGGTATTAGAAACCTGGCTTGGCGGTGAAAAGCGATACAACCGACAAGATTAAAGCAACAGGGTTTTAAACATCGCTGATAGTGGAAGAAGTGACAAGTAGCCTAGAGGCAAATTAGCCTAAATATTCTCACGCCATTTGTCCTCTTCTTCGCTTTACGTTAGCATTAGAAATCGCTGTGAGAGCAAGGATTCGCATGCACCACAGGGCGATTACAAAGGATAAAAAGGTCAATTTGCACACGGGTAATAAACCGACAGTTAACACGGGAACCGTTATGCTAAGGAACAACCCGATTTAAACGTGCAAATTGACATAAAAGTAGCTAGACCTTAATGCTAGCGTCATACGGTTGTAACAAAAAGGACAATTGTCCCAGCAGGCTTTAAGAATGTTTCAGTATCATTTTTCGACGGATCTCGTTGAGCAACTTCTAAATTATGCCGGTACTTATTACCAGCAGGAGAAAAAAGAAGTCTTACTGCATCAGGACCAACCGCTACAAAAGCTAGTCTTGGTGCGCAGTGGTACTGTGTCTTTTAGTTATGATGTGGGCAATGGCCGCCGCTTGTTGCTAGGCCAGCTTGATTGTAACAACACCTTGATCGGCGAAATCGAAGCCTTGAATAACCAGCCCTGCATTTATACCGTTACCTGCTTTAGCGATGTCAGTTACAACCTGATTGAACTAAAGCACTGGCGCCAGGTGCTTTTGGCCAACCCGCAACTCAGCCTCTATACGGCGCAAACCATTGCAGCCAAATTTCAGGAAAACCAAAAGGTTAACCTGGATAAGCTGTTGCTGCCCCTAAGTTATAATATCGCCAAGGATTGCCTGATGCGGGCTCAGAATACCAATCCCACGCTGCTGCGTGCCTACCCGACGGTGAGCGCCGAGGCGGAGCGTTTCGCCACCACAGAGCGTGCCTATCGCCGGGTGGTAACCGAGCTGGTCGATAAGGGCCTGATAGTACGTTCAAAGGAAGGCTTACAGGCCATCGATATTCCGGCTCTCTCGGCCTTTGTCGATAGCTTTATCTAATACCAATTCACTTAAATAGCTAATCATTCTAGCGGGCTAAATATCATGCTCACATACTTAACAGAATTGGTATAAGCATAAAAAAAGCAGCCTAGGCTGCTTTTTATTTCACTGTCTATTACACAAACAGGTCTTTAATGTTGGCAAGGTCGGATTTACCTTCTTGCAACTCTTCTGGCGTCAATCCCGACAACTCGTGCGGGAACACCAACCACTCGTCCGAGTCATGGATGTAATAATCCGGCTTCATCGGCACCTTGGTATTCTTCGGCTTGTAATAAGGACAAGCAACGCGAATATCTTGAGGCAGGTTTAAACGCATGAGTTCAGCCAGCTTTTCTTTTAGCGCATAGATGCTGCGGCCCGAGTCGAATACATCATCAACGATCAACAAGGAGTTATCGGCATTGGCATTTTCGATAATGTAATGCAAGCCGTGTACCTTGATCTCTTTCGACTGCTTGCCGATACCATAGTATGA
Organism: Pseudoalteromonas sp. T1lg76; assembly: GCF_002964725.1. Taxonomy (NCBI): domain Bacteria; kingdom Pseudomonadati; phylum Pseudomonadota; class Gammaproteobacteria; order Alteromonadales; family Pseudoalteromonadaceae; genus Pseudoalteromonas; species Pseudoalteromonas sp. T1lg76. The sequence continues at coordinate 88,333 of NZ_PQCE01000012.1, read as the reverse complement.
CGAAGTACGTACTGAGATATGATCTGTGTCTATGCCCTTGTAGTCATAGTACTCTTGCACGGCGATACCTATAGGTGCGCCGCCACGCCAAATACCAATGATGAAATCGGGTCGAAAGCCATCTTCATAGACTTGTGCTGCAACGCGGAACGAATCTTCCAGCAACTGTTGCGCGGTAATATAACGCTTATCTGACATAGGAGTGCCCCTAATAATTAAATGGCGATAGTGCCAGCATATTGCACTCTGCCGCCATGATCTTGAAAGACTAAAGGCGGCAGATTCTAACGTATTTATGGAACAAATGCTCTAGGGGATTACCCTTGGCCTTCATTTTGTTCCGTATCGGGCTGATGCTCAGGTAACAACAGATTAAGCACTATGCCAAAGATGGCACAGAGGCTTACCCCTTGCAGGGCAAATTCGTTGCCGCCGATCTGCATGCCGCCGATACCAAACACCAAGATCAAGGCGATGATCACCAGGTTGCGTGGTGCGCTCACATCCAAATCCGCCTTCAGCAGGGTTTTGAGACCCACCACGGCAATGGAGCCGAACAGCAAGATCATAATGCCGCCCATTACGGGCACGGGAATGGTCTGTAAACCGGCGCCCATCTTGCCGATAAAAGCCAATACCACGGCGATTATGGCGGTCCAGGTCATCACCCTTGGATTAAAGTTTTTCGTCAGCATCACAGCACCTGTCACTTCCGAATAGGTTGTATTCGGTGGTCCACCAACACTGGCTGCCAAGGTGGTGGCTACGCCATCACCCATTAAGGTGCGATGTAAACCAGGCTTTTTCAAAAAGTCCTTACCGGTGACATTGCTGATCGCCATCATGTCACCAATATGCTCAATGGCCGGCGCCACGGCGACCGGGATCATAAAGGCAATAGCCTGCCACTTAAATTCCGGTGCACTAAACGCAGGTGCTGCAAGCCAGCTGGCTTGTTGTACCGCGCTAAAGTCGACCACGCCAAATGCCAGGGCACACAGATACCCGGTCAAAACCCCAGCCAAAATAGGCACCAAACGCCAAATACCACCGCCGAATACGGAAACGACCAAGGTAGCAACGAGTGCCGACATGGAGATCCACACCGCATCATGGTAGGCGACCAGCTGTGCCGTGCCATCGCCGCTTTTACCCATGGCCATATTTACCGCCACCGGCGCCAAGGCCAGACCTATCACCATGATCACAGGGCCCACCACCACAGGCGGCAACACCTTATGCAGCATATCCGTGCCTTTTAAGCGCACCATCAAGGCCAACAGCATATAAGCGCCACCGGCGGCCATCAGCGCGCCCATGGTAGCCGCACTGCCATAAAGCTGATTACAGGCAATAATAGGAGCGATAAAAGCAAAGGATGAAGCCAGGAACACAGGCACCTGGCCACGAGTGATCCATTGAAATGCCAAGGTGCCAAGGCCAGCGGTAAAGAGCGCAACATTGGCATCCAGCCCGGTTAACAAGGGCACTAAAACCAGGGCTCCAAAGGCGACAAACAGCATTTGCGCGCCGGTTAGCATGGTTTTAGGAGATAGAAATGCGCTCATTAAACGGTACCGAAGATCTTATCGCCGGCATCGCCCAATCCTGGCACTATGTATCCTTTTTCATTTAGGTGGCTATCCAGTGACGCGGTGTAAATATCCACATCCGGATGCGCTGCCAAGGTTTTATCTATGCCTTCCGGCGCGGCTACCAATACGATCACCTTGATCTGGGTACAACCTGCTTTTTTTAGCATATCCAGGGTCGCTATCATAGAACCACCGGTGGCCAGCATAGGATCGATAACCAGGCTTAAACGCTCATCAATATTACCTACCAGCTTTTCAAAGTAAGGAACTGGCTCCAGCGTTTCTTCGTTACGCTCAAGGCCAACAACGCTGACCTTGGCGCCCGGGATCAAGTGCATAACACCGTCAAGCATCCCTAGGCCGGCACGTAAAATTGGCACTACGGTAATCTTCTTCCCTTTAATACTTTTTACGGTTAGCTCATTTCCCTGCCAACCTGTGATTGTGGTATCCGCCAGCTCAAGTGTTTTCGTTGCTTCATAGGTAAGTAGCGTACCTACTTCCGAAGCCAGCTCGCGAAAGCTCTTGGTGCTGATGCCTTGCTGACGCATTAAACCAAGTTTGTGTTGTACTAAAGGGTGATCAATTACGTGAATTGCCATAGAAAGACCTAGTTGGAAAAATTTGCGCTATTTTAACCAGTATAGGGCCTGAACTGAATTAGATTTAAAATCAAAAACAAAAAAACCACGATAATAATCGTGGTTTTTGAGCTTTTTAGCGATTTTTACATCACTAACACGAAGGCAATGGGTGTTATAGACCTGCGTGTTCTTTTAGCACGGCGATAAGTGGCGAGTCACCATAGCCATTGCTTGTTGCCCAGTTAAGATCGGCACCATCTTCAAGAACGCTTTTAGGCAAGCTCTTGATAATGTATTCACCCGTATCTACTGCCTGACTGGCCACCGCATGACGCACCAGGTTATTGCCGCCACATTGCACGCGTTCACTGATATCGCGCAGCTTAACACGCGCGCTGAGCAAGGTTTTACGCAGGCGATGTTTATCATTGGCGGCTATGTATTCACAGATGCTCACGGCGAGACTATCGTTGGCACTAACGGGCGCACTATAGAACAACGGAGTGGCCAATATAACCATTGCGATAGCCCCAGATAAAAGTTTAATTTGCTGCATTATTAACACTTTTCTATCACAAATAAGACAAATAGTTTACCAATCGAGGCCTGTTTTAGCAAACGGCTCACTCTGCTTTACGCAGTGTGACAAACTCGTAATCGTGTGGATTCGCCTTATCCTTAACATGTTGCTCGCGGGCGATACAGCGCCAAGGGCCCACAGCTTCGTAGTCCGGAAAGCAGGTGTCGCCGGCCACATCCAAATCAATAAAAGTTAAATACAGGGTATGGCACAGTGGTAAACATTGGCTGTAGATATTACCGCCGCCGATAATCATCACCTCTTCAACCCCTTCTACCAGGCTTAGCGCCTGTTCAACCGAAGTTGCCGTTTCGGCGCCGGCAAATTGATAGTCGCCATTGCGGCTGATCACTATATTTCGGCGTCCGGGCAGGGCTCGACCGATGGACTCCAGGGTTTTGCGGCCCATAATCACGGGTTTGCCTAGAGTCACTTGTTTAAAATGCTTTAAATCGGCGGGTAAATGCCAGGGCATGTCATTGTCTTTGCCTATCACCCTATTATGGGCCATCGCCGCTATCATGGAGATTTTCACTGCTGATTCCTTTACTTCACTCATAAAAAAGGGCGCAAGCGCCCTTTAGGTAATCAATTAACGTTCGTAGATAACTTCGACATCATAGTCGTCGTCATCCCAATCGTCCCAATCATCATCGTCATTATCGTTCACTTTATTTTTGGTTGCATGACGGTGATAAGTGTCCCACTTAAACTCGACTTCTTCTGTCTCTTGTTGCTGCTGCTCGAACTTATCTTTCGGCATAGACTCAAGCAACTGCATGATATCCTGACACAGTTCCTGCGTATTCAGTTTACTCGCGGCACTGATTTTATAGATATCCTGCTCAACACCCATCTCTTCGGCGATACGGGCGCAAGTTTCTTCAACTTCATCTTCCGGTAGCAGATCGATCTTATTGAAGACCAACCAACGTGGTTTATCGGCCAGTTTAGGGCTGTACTGATGCAGTTCATTGATAATGGCAAAGGCATTATCAACCGGATCAGAACCATCGATCGGCAGCACATCGATAACATGTAACAACACACGACAACGCTCTAGGTGCTTTAAGAAGCGAATACCCAAGCCGGCACCATCGGATGCACCTTCGATAAGACCCGGGATATCGGCAATTACAAATGATTGACCCGAAGCCGGACGCACCACACCCAGGTTTGGCACCAAGGTAGTAAACGGATAATCGGCAACCTTAGGTTTAGCCGCCGATACGCTGCGAATAAAGGTCGACTTACCGGCATTGGGTAGGCCTAACAAGCCCACATCGGCAAGCAGCATAAGCTCCAGCTTAAGGTTACGCACCTCTCCCGGTGTGCCTAAGGTCTTCTGACGAGGCGCACGGTTGGTACTGGACTTAAAGCGGGTATTACCTAAGCCGTGGAAACCGCCCTTAGCAACGATCAACTTCTGCCCATGCTTGGTTAGGTCGCCCAGGGATTCTTCGGTATCAACGTCGGTTACTCGGGTACCAACTGGCACCTTTAAGATAAGATCTGTGCCCTTCTTACCGGTACAGTTACGGCTTTGACCATTGGTACCGCGTTCGGCGCGATGGAAGCGCTCGAATTGGTAGTCGATCAGGGTATTGAGGTTCTCATCGGCCTCAAGGTAGACACTGCCGCCGTCACCGCCATCGCCGCCATCCGGGCCGCCATCGGGTACGTATTTTTCGCGGCGAAAGGAGACTACGCCACTGCCGCCGTCGCCAGCTTCTGCGCGGATTTCGACTTCATCAACAAATTTCATGATTTTTCACTTAGCGGATCTGCGATTGAATGTTTCTATTATATCAATTGCTTTTGATTAATGCTCATTAACAATAGGCTTAGATAAGAGAACCTGGCCTTATTTGCAATTGAAAACAAAAAACCCCGCAAGAGCGGGGTTTTTCAGTAAGTCTGTAAGCTGATTATTCAGCTACGATGCTCACGTATTTACGGCCTAGTGGACCTTTTTGTTCAAACTGAACTTTACCATTTGCAGTTGCAAATAGAGTGTGGTCTTTACCCATGCCTACGTTTGAGCCAGCGTGGAACTTAGTACCACGTTGACGAACAATGATGTTACCCGCTAGTACAGATTCACCACCGAAACGCTTAACACCTAGGCGTTTGCTTTCTGAATCACGACCGTTACGAGTACTACCAGCTGCCTTCTTATGTGCCATCTTTCTGTACCTCTAAATTAAGCGCTAATGCCAGTGATTTTAACTTCAGTGAACCACTGACGGTGGCCCATCTGCTTACGAGAATGCTTACGACGTCTAAATTTAACAATCTTCACTTTCTCGCCACGACCGTGAGAAACAACCTCAGCTGTAACTTTACCACCGTTTACGAACGGGGTACCGATCTCGATTTTCTCACCATTAGCAACTAAAAGTACTGTGTCAAATTCAACTGCTGCACCAGTTTCAACGTCTAGCTTCTCTAGACGAATCGTTTGACCTTCAGTCACACGGTGCTGTTTACCACCACTTTGGAAAACCGCGTACATAATTAACTCCGTCTGTGCGCCCTCAAATCGACGCAACTAAATATTCTTCAATAGGGCGCGAAGTCTACGCTAAAACACCCTTCTTGACAAGCGTCTTTTTCAATAAATTATTTGAAAAAATGGCGCCGATGAGGACATGAAAAAAATTTTCCCTATTCTATCTTTTTTTACTCGCTTGCCAAGCGTATTAGGCACTTTTTAAGCAATTAATTTGCCTTTATTGATTTTTTTGCTACTGGGCCAAGAAAAACTTCCCTTTATGGGGAAAGTGTCGAGCTGAAGCTAAAATTAATGTACAATTCTCGGCGCATTTCCCCGGACAAACGATGTGGCACGGAGTTAAATGGATATAAAGGCTATCCAGACGCTTATCGCTGACGATATGAACAGCGTCAACCAGTTAATATATGCGCAGATGCAATCAGATGTTGCTCTGGTCAATCAACTTGGCCTCTATATAGTCAACAGCGGTGGCAAGCGAGTCAGACCTATGCTGGCTTTGTTGGCGGCACGCGCACTGGGCTATCAGGGTGATAAACACATCACCTTAGCAACCATAGTGGAGTTTATTCACACCGCAACCCTATTGCATGACGACGTGGTCGACGAATCGGCGCTACGCCGCGGCGAACCGACGGCCAATGCCGAGTTTGGCAATGCCGCCAGCGTCTTAGTGGGCGACTTTATCTATACCCGCTCATTCCAGTTGATGGTTGGCCTAGGTCAAATGCGGATCATGGATATCCTCGCCGATGCCACCAATGTCATCGCCGAAGGGGAAGTACTGCAGTTGATGAACTGCAACGATCCGGATACCACAGAAAAGAGCTATATGCAGGTGATCTACTCAAAAACAGCCAAGCTGTTCGAGGCTGCGACTCAGTTAGCCGCGGTGATCACAGAGCAAGACTCTCAGGTTGAAGAAGCCATGCGCCTGTATGGTATGCACCTGGGCACGGCTTTCCAATTAGTAGACGATGTGCTGGATTACAGCGCCGATGCCGAAACTCTAGGTAAAAACATAGGTGACGACCTTGCCGAAGGTAAGCCGACACTCCCGCTTATCTATGCCATGTCCAAAGCCGAGCCAGCTCAGGTTGAGCAAATTCGTACCGCCATAGAGCAAGGCAACGGTCTGGAGTACCTTGACGACATTCTTGCCACCCTGGCACAAACTCAGGCCCTGGAATTCACCATGGAGCGCGCCCAGCAAGAAGCGGATAAGGCCATTGCCGCACTCGAGTTTTTACCCGCCAGCGCCTTTAAAGACGCCCTGGTGGCACTCGCTAATATCGCGGTTAAACGGGATCACTAAATATAAATAGCGGTGAACAGAACGCACAAAAAAGGCCAGCATTTGCTGGCCTTTTTCGTTACTGTCTTGAGCACATTATGCCATGGCATTTTGTAGCTTCTTCATCGCGCTTTTCTCAAGCTGACGAACACGCTCTGCAGAAACCTGATACTTTTCAGCCAGCTCTTGCAAAGTCGCCTTTTCATCCGCTAACCAACGCGACGACACTATATCTTGTGAACGCTCATCCAGAGTTTTCAACGCCGAGAAGAGTCGTGTATGTGACTGCTCTTGCCACTGCTCCTGCTCCACCGACTCGGCTAAATCTGAGCTGTTGTCGGTCAGGTACTGAACCGGCGAGTAGGTTTGGCCAACGCTGTTATCGTCTTCATCGTTGGTCAAGTCAAAGCCCATATCCTGGCCGCTCATACGCGACTCCATCTCACGGACTTCTTTTTCACTCACGCCCAGCTCATTAGCCACTGTGGTCACTTCTTCTTGGTTGAACCAACCAAGGCGTTTTTTATTCTTACGCAGGTTAAAGAACAATTTGCGCTGTGCTTTAGTGGTAGCCACCTTAACGATACGCCAGTTCTTTAATACATATTCGTGAATTTCGGCCTTAATCCAATGCACAGCAAATGATACCAAGCGTACGCCAACCGTTGGGTCGAAACGTTTTACCGCCTTCATCAGACCAATATTGCCTTCTTGAATCAGATCCGCCTGCGGCAAACCGTAGCCACTGTAACTTTTAGCAATATGAGCCACAAAACGCAGATGCGACATGATCAACTGCTTAGCAGCACTTAGGTCACCCTCATCCTGAAGCCTGGTTGCCAAACGGCGTTCTTCCTCGGCCTCGAGCATGGGAATGGTGCTAACAGCCTGCAAATATCCTTCGATGCTCGCGCTTTGTTGGCTTACCGGTAATGCAAGTGCATTTAAATTTGTGCTCATTATTCACCTCGGATGATAAATCTTCATCTAAATTTAGCACTCTTTTAGCGAGAGTGCTAAAGCATTGTAACCTTTGACCGCGCGCTTATCAAGAAGTTCTCAAAGATCAGAAATCACAAGATAACACACTGTTTTTATTAATAAAAACCGATAATTTAGCGACTTTGAAATATGACAATTTGATAACAGCTTAAGTTCTAACGAGAAAAATCTAGCGTGCTGGCAGTGAACATTGAGTGAACTTTAGCAGTCGTTAGCCGGCTTAACAACCATGGCTAACGACTACAGGAGTGATTAAACCTTATCCGGTTCGATTTCTTTAATATAGCGGCGTACCGACAGGTAAGAGCCGCTAAAGCCAAGGACCACGGCTAGGCCAATAAGGGTAATAAACTCATCGGCGCTGAGTCCTTGCAATATAAAGCTGGATTGATAGATGCCGGTCACCTGCGCCACTGCCGACTCCAACCACCACATCATTAACAGGTTACAGATCAGCGCCACAAAACCACCTATGACCCCATACCAGATACCGGTCCATAAAAAGGGTGCCTGGATAAAGCCATTCGTTGCACCGACCAGCTTCATTACCTGAATTTCGCTGCGTTTATCCATAATAGACAGGCGAATGGTGTTGCCTATGATCAAGATCACCGAGGTCAGCAATAACATGGCTATGGTGATCACGCTTTCCTTGAGCAGATTTAAAATGGAATTGAGTCTTTCCAACCACTCTATGTCCAGCTTACCAAAGTCGACCTCGCGTTCCTGTTGCAACTTATTTAGCAGAGCTTTTGCCGCCTGCGGCTGGCGATGTCGTTCTGTGGGGGTAACCAGGACCACATCGGGAAGCGGATTGGCATCGAGATAATCCAGGGCATTGGCAAAACCCGATACCTGTTTAAACTCATCCAGAGCCTGGGTCTTGCTGATATAGCGTACTTCTTCCACTTCACTGAATAACGCCAGGCGCTTTACCAGGGTTTGCACCTGTTGCGCCGACATATCCTGCTTCACAAACAAGGATATTTCCGCGGCATTCTCAAAGCCACTGCTAACTTTTTGCACATTTTTTACCACCAGGTATAAGGTGGAGGGCAAGGTCAGACTTAGACCCAGCACCAAGATGGTCATCATGGATGCCGCCGGTGTCCGCCACATTTCGCCCAGGCTTTGTACGCCCTGGCGAATGGTATTAAAGAGGCCAAAATACCAACGGGTAAAAAAGGAATGGCCCTTGCGCTGATACTCGGTTTTGCGACCTTTAAACAATAAACTCATAATGCCGCCTCCGGCGCTAAGGGATCGTTCAGCAGGCGACCGTTTTTCAACGTTAGGCTGCGGTACTTCATGCGCGCGATAAGACCGAGATCATGGGTGGCTATCAGCACCGAGGTGCCATGCTTATTAAAGTCTTCAAAGAGTTTAAGGATTTCCATGGAGAGTTCCGGATCCAGGTTACCGGTCGGCTCATCGGCCAGCAAGATGGGCGGTGAATTCACTATTGCACGGGCAATACCCACTCGCTGCTGCTCACCACCTGATAAGGTCAGAGGGTTACAACGGGCCTTATCCCCTAACCCTACTTTTTCCAGTGCCGCCGACACCCGCTTTTCAATTTGTTTGCGATGTGCACCTTCAATCACCAATGGCAAGGCGACGTTATCAAACACTGAATATCTGTCTAATAAACGGTGATTCTGGAAAATAATGCCGATATCCCGGCGCACATAAGGGACTTGGCTTTGCTTAATGGCACCAAGATCAACGCCGTTAATGGCCACGCTGCCCACTGAGGGGCGCTCCATCAGGCTGATCAGCTTTAACAAGGTGCTTTTGCCGGCACCACTGTGACCGGTTAAAAAGGCAAGCTCTCCCTTCTTTATATGAAAGCTCACCTTCTCAAGGGCTAAGTGGCCGCCGGGATAGGTTTTACTCACATCTTGGAATTTTATCATTATTATTATGTCCCAATTTGTACTAGCAGCGATCGCTAGCTGTTATTGCTCACCGCTAAAGAGTGCCTCAATAAAGTCATTGCTGTTAAAGGTACGAAGGTCGTCAATGCCCTCGCCCACACCTATATAACGAATCGGTGTTTTAAACTGATCGGCAATAGCGAAGATCACCCCACCCTTGGCGGTGCCGTCAAGCTTGGTCAGCGTAATACCGGTTAGGCCTACCGCCTGGTCAAATAGCTTCACCTGACTGATGGCATTTTGGCCCGTACCCGCATCTATGGTCAACATCACTTCATGAGGTGCATCGGCATCGATTTTCTTCATTACACGAGCAATTTTTTCCAGCTCTTGCATCAGGTTATCTTTATTCTGCAAGCGTCCGGCGGTATCGGCGATAAGCACATCAATATTACGGGCCTTAGCGGCCTGGAAGGCATCGAAGACCACAGAGGCACTGTCGGCTCCCGTGTGCTGGGCAATCACTGGAATTTCATTGCGCTCACCCCACACCTGCAACTGCTCAACGGCGGCGGCACGGAAGGTATCACCGGCGGCCAGCATCACGGATTTACCCTGCTGCTGATACTGTTTTGCCAGCTTGCCTATGGTGGTAGTTTTACCCACGCCATTGACACCCACCATAAGGATCACAAAGGGGCCGTCTTTCTTATCTAGATCTAGAGGTTGTTCGGCGCTGGCCAGCATATCGGCCATTTCCTGCTTCAATAATTCATACAGGGCGTCACCGTCTTTAAGCTGTTTACGGTCAGCGGCATCGGTCAGGTTATCAATCAGTTTAACCGTGGTATCCACACCCACATCCGCAGTAAGCAGCTGGGTTTCCAGCTCTTCAAACAGCTCGTCATCGATTTTCTTACCGGCGAATAAGGACGCAAAGCCAGAGCCGATATTCGACTTGGTTTTTAATAGGCCTTTTTTCAGACGAGAGAAAAAGCCCGTCTTTTTCGGCTCTTCAGCTTCTTGCTCTGCGGCTTCTTTTTCCGTTTGCTCTTTGGCAAGGCGTTCTTGTTCTTCTTGCTCTTGAGCTAGTTGGGCTTCCTCTGCTAAGCGGACTTCCTCTTCACGCTCTTGGGCTAAACGAGCCTCTTCTGCTAATCGTTCCTGCTCGGCTAGCTGCTCGGCTAGTTGCTCGGCTTGTGCGCGGGCAACTTCTTCCGCAGCGAGACGTTCCTGTTCTGCTTGCTCTTGAGCCGCTTGTTCAGCAGCCAAACGTTCTTGCTCTGCTTTTTCTTGAGCCGCTTGCTCGGCAGCCAGACGCTCCTGCTCTGCTTTCTCTTGAGCCGCTTGTTCGGCAGCCAGACGCTCTTGCTCTGCTTTTTCTTGAGCCGCCTGTTCGGCAGCCAGGCGTTCCTGCTCTGCTTGCTCGCGGGCAGCTTGTTCGGCAGCTAGACGCTCTTGCTCCGCTTTATCTTGAGCCGCTTGTTCAGCAGCCAGACGCTCTTGCTCTGCTTGCTCTTGAGCCGCTTGTTCGGCAGCCAGACGTTCTTGCTCTGCTTGCTCTTGAGCCGCTTGTTCGGCAGCCAGACGCTCCTGCTCTGCTTGCTTTTGAGCCGCTTGTTCGGCAGCCAGACGTTCTTGCTCTGCTTGCTCTTGAGCCGCTTGCTCAGCAGCCAGACGTTCCTGCTCGGCTAGCTGCTCGGCTAGATGCTCGGCCTTTTCACGGGCTTCCTCGGCAAGCTGTTCGGCTTGCTCTTCGGCTAGACGCTGTTGCTCTAGCTCCTGTTCCTGTTGTTCTTGCTTATCTTTTTTGCCTAAACCGAACCAAGACAGAAACTTACTTTTTTTAGCCATAATCTGAAACCGTATACTCAATATTAAGGTGGGCCATGGGTCTGAAAACGCAGGTATTCTCCGCTGATATCGACCGCCCAAACTCGGGCCGCTGTTGCTAGCGACAAATATTATTTATAATTGCGCGTTATATTATCATTTTCCCAGCATATGGAAAAAGCATAAGTGAGTAAAAGCATGATCGGCCGACGAAAAACGGTAAAAAACAGCCCTAAAAACCACTCTGGTGCCGGACAAATCCGCATTATTGGTGGTCAGCATAGAGGGCGAAAGCTACCGGTTCATGACGTTCTCGGCTTAAGACCAACAACGGATCGCCTCAAAGAAACCATTTTTAACTGGTTAATGATGGATGTACGTGATGCTAGTGTATTGGACTGCTTTGCCGGGGCCGGAAGCCTGAGCTTTGAAGCCCTTTCACGCTTTGCCAGCAATGCGACCTTGCTTGAACTCGACGCCAAAGCGGCAAAACAACTGGAAGAAAATGCGCAACTGCTGAAACTGACCAATGCCGAGATAATACGCGGCGATGCCATGGCATTTTTACAGTGCCCAGCCAGCCGCCAGTTCGATCTTGTATTTGTCGACCCGCCCTTTCACTGCAATCTAAGTACCCCATGTTGCGCTGCCCTGGAACAACAAAATTGGCTAAGCGATCAGGCACTTATTTATGTCGAAGTGGAAAGTGATAATCAGGACTTTTGCGCTCCTGCCAACTGGCAGTTGCTAAAGGAAAAGCAGGCCGGACAGGTTTGGTGCCGGCTTTATCAAAGAGTAACGCAGGCCTAGCAAGGGCCGAGCCTGCAAAATAGCCTTATATCTCTACGCCAATATTGGTCTGGCCATCGGCAACGGCCAATTGGCGCAGCGCCTTGGCGCTGTCTTTATCGAGTCGCACCATGGCGGCAACAAAGTCGATTAACTCGCCTAGCACCTCGATTTCATATTCCATCAACGGATGCTGATTCACATCCTGTGCACTGTAAGGCTGCTCATCGAGTTCAAATTGATATTCGATAAGGCGGGCAACGGTTCCCTGCGCTATTTTACACACGCTCACATACTCGTGCTCGTCCTTACTTTGCAAGCCCTGCAACAAGGTCAGCAAGGCGGTGGCGGCATCTATGGCCGGGTATACGCCAAACACATCGAAATCATTTACCTCGGGCACATTTGGCTCTACCTTTTCAATCAGTTTTTCTATGCTGATCTTACTCTTAGGCAGCAGGATCTTTTCCCAGCATAAGGCCAGAGCATTGCGCAATACCTCGGGCTCACCAAACTCAAGGGCCTCACTAAAGAGCGTATAATTTGGCAACATGCGTTCTAACAAGGCCGCCGCTAGGGCCGCCTTTTGCACCGTATTCAACTCACGAATACGCTGAAAGTTATTAGGCTTCTTCATTTTTATCTTTCATACAGGACCAGCACAAATCGAAACTAGCGGGATTCCACTGCCGACAGAACTGGCACTGCCATTTCGCTGCTGATGTTTTTGATTGGCGGTATTCTAGCAAGATTTCTTGAGCTGCGGGCAGTTTTATATCGTATACCCAGACACTGACGGTGGTTTCGGCGAAGGGGATCTCGCCGAGCGCCCCTTGCAGGGCTTCACCTTTAAGCAGGCATTGAATGCCGGCATGCTCTAGCATGCCTTTGACAATATTGGCCTCGACGCTGTGTTCAGCGTCAAAGGCCAGTACCCATTTAAAGCTCATTAGTGCGAGCCGATTTAGGCATCGCTTTGCAGCTGCTTCTGGGCGTAATCGAACTTAAGTTTATATTCCATCATTTTTTCTTGCGCCTGCTCAAGCTCATCTTTTAATTCAAGATGCTCAGAGCGCAGGCTGTCAAATGCCTGACGCGCTTGTTTCGAATCATTGTCGATACGCGAGCGCAGACTTTCATTGCGCTGTTGCTCATCGCGATGACGCGAACCCAGGTTTTCTACCTGAATTTTTAGCTGCTCAATTTCCTGGTTTTCCTGAGCACTGCGATCTTGCATCTGTTCGAGCTCAGCACTAATGGCGTTTTTCTCTTCATCAAGTGCCTGATTTTGCTCTTCAAGCTCGGCTAAGCGCTGCTGCAGTTCGGCATGCTGTTGCTGCCACTGCTCTTGCTCCTGTTTCAGTAAGCTGTGCTGTTGCTTAGCTTGCTCTTTTAGCGCTTGCTCATGCAGCTGCTCTTGCTCTTGCAGTTGCTGCTGTAAATCTTCGATGGCGGCTAGCTGCTCACTAAGGCTGGCAATTTCTTGCTGTGCTTGCTCATATTGCTGCTCAGATTCTTGCTGCTGCGCTTGGAACTCGGCCAGCTGCTGAGTCAGCTGCTCATTAGCCGCTCTTTGCTCAGCCAATTGCTCCTGTTCGGCATTAAGCTCATTGCGTAGCTCTTCGCCCAGGTTCTTTAAGCGCTGCACCATCACCTGCTGGTTTTCACCTTCTTCGGTTGATTCATTCAACTGCTCCGATAGATCCGAAAGCTGTTGGTTTTGACGGCTAACCAGTTGTTCGTAATGAGCAAGCTGTTCTGAAATGGCTTCGTTTTCTTTTTGCAATTCAATAAGCTGCTGTGCCGCTTCCTCACTGCCCTGTTGTTGCTCGGCCATTTCCTTGAGCTTTTCTTGCCAAGCGATATTGCTTTGGCGCTGGCTTTCTAACGCTTGTTTTAATGTTTGATTATCTTTTTCAAAAGCTGCTTTTTGCTCTCTTAAGGTGGCTACCGCGTTAAGTAACTCTTCACGCTCACCTTGAGAATTATAGTTATCGCTTTCAAGCTCGGTTAATTTATGCTTAAGCGCCGCCAGCTCATGTTGTTTTTGTTTTAGCTGCACATGCTCATCGGCATACTGAGCGTTTTCTTGTTGCGCTTCTAGTAATTGACGATTCTGCGTTGCATAACGCTCTTTTAAAGCTGCAAGCTCACCGCGTGCTTCTTCGAGTTGCTCGGCATCACCGGCATCGGTGTTATTACCCAATTGCGCGGCAACCAAAGCTATACTCAGCTGTTGACTTAGTTGTGCGGCGAATTGGTGCAGTGGTTGATTGTCTGATGAGTCAGCCAGGGCGTTATTTAATTGCTCCGGCTCAACGTTAAATAAATCTGCACAGCGCAGTGTGAACTCCTGTGCCAATTTATCTGGCGCCTCTTTTTGTTGAGGCTTACCATTGTTGATAGCCATGTTTCCCCCTTAACTAGATGCAGGTATTGTTTTTATCACTTAAACCGAACATCTATTCGCATATATATGCTTGATTAAACTTGTCTAATGCCTTAGTTTCTAAGACCGACAGCAAAATTGTTAATATTAAGCCTGTTATTTGTAAAAAAGTCTAGCCTATAGTTAACATTCCACTATTATAAACTCCAATAATGGAAAAAAGATGACATTAACCACGCCAGCACTACTTTTTCCTGCTATTTCCCTACTACTTTTAGCTTACACAAACCGCTTTTTAGTGCTGGCTCAATTGATCCGTGAACTTAATGCTCGTGAGGGTGAAAACATCCGCCCTTTTGTGGTTCAGCAAATCGATAATTTAAAGAAGCGAATTCGCCTTATCCGTACCATGCAGGTGTGGGGTGTTGTTTCTTTTTTATTATGTACTTTGGCAATGTTTGCGCTATTTGTACAGGTTAATTTGGTCGGCACTATTTTATTTGGTATCAGTTTAGTAGCCTTGATGATTTCCCTGCTAACTTCCTTGTATGAAATACATATTTCCTGTGATGCCATTGCCATTGAGCTCGAATCTATAGGACAAAAAAAATAATCCTTTATCATTAAAACCAGTCATTACTTTAGCCAGCAGAAAAGGCGTACAACATCAGGTAAATATAGGCCAAAACAGAGTATAAAATTATATTTTTAGGAGCGCTTATTCAGGTTTCTAATACAAGCGAAAAAACGACTTTTTAGCGGCCCCCCTATTTATTTGGGGTACAATGTACTAATATTGGATTCGGCTACAAAGCAAAGACCTAATATACTTACTTTAAGGGATTTAAAAGTGAGATTTGAACAATTAAAGCAGTTTTTAGCACTCGGCTCGTTACGCCATTTTCGTCAGGCCGCAGAACAAACCAACATCAGTACTTCAGCATTAACCCGCAGTATTCAAACACTCGAACAAGAAGTGGGCCATCAACTGGTTAAACGTTCTACCCGTTCGGTAATATTGACCGAGCAAGGGGAAGTGTTCCTGCATTTTTGCAGACGCACTTTGGACGAATACAGTCAAGTAATTCAACGCTTAGATCATAGCCAGGGGAAACGCGATAACCTCTTAGTGGTAGGTTACACCAACTCCGCCAGCACCATAGTGCCCGTTTCCTGCGGTCAATTTATGGCCAGGCATCCAGAGATCAAAATTGAGATGCAGCTGCAAGAAAGCGATGCGCTTTACTCCATGCTCAAGCGCGGCGAAATAGATATTTATGTCAGCGAAGAAGATCAAGACAACAACACCATAGATCTCCACCTGCCCGATCAACTGCTGCTCTTTGCCCGTCAGGATCACCCTCTGGCCAACCAGGAATGTATTACTCTGGACGACCTGGCTCCCTATCCATTGTTCGGTTGTTTTTCACAGAGCCTGCATGTGCAAAGCATGATAGCCGAAGCGGCACAGCTGCTGAACAAGGGCGATGATATTCGTCTTGGTAGCCTGGGCGAAATCATTAGCTGCGTAAACAACAACCGCAACATAGCTATTGCCGCCATTGAGCATGCAAAGACCCTAAGCGCTCACCCAGAACTGATACAACTTCGCTCCAACAGCAACTCCACTGCGGCTCGCTTTGTGGTCAAAACCCAGCAGGCATCGCAGCCCCATAGCCATCTTGATGAGCTGCTAACAGTCATTACACAAACGGCCAATGCGTTGGGGTTAGAAGCTTAAAAGTAATACCGTTGATAAAGTTCTCACTGCTTTTCTTTTTCAGCGGTATACTTAGCCACCATTAATTACCCTGTCCCACATGTGAATACAGAATTGTTGTTTGAACGTGTCCTTGATGATGTCCATCAGCAAGGCTACGCCATTATTGAGCAAGCCCTGTGCCCAGATCTCACCGCACAACTTTACGCAACCGCACAAGCCCAGCTGTCAGCATTTTCTCCAGCCGCTATAGGCCGCCAGGACGAGCAGCAACTAAATTCTGAGGTGAGAAAGGACAAGACCTTGTGGTTTAGCGGCAGCTGCGCTGCAGAACGCGATTATTTGGCTGTCATGGAGGCGTTGCGTTTAACCGTAAACAGGCACTTCTATTTAGGTTTATTCGACTATGAATGTCACTTTGCCTATTACCAAGCTGGGGATTTCTATAAAAAACACTATGATGCTTTTAAGGGACGTTCAAACCGGGTGTTAACTACGGTTTTCTATCTGAATACCCCAGCTCAGGGCGGCGAGCTGGTGATTTATAAACCCCGCTCCAAGGAAATAGCGGAGCGAGTGGCGCCTAAGGCCGGCACCTTGGTAGTATTTGAAAGCGAACGCTTTATGCATGAGGTTTTGCCAGCGCAACAACCACGCTTTTCCATCGCTGGCTGGTTTAGGAAAAATAACTCCATTGCCGGGGTGATCGACCCGCCGCGCTAAGCCAAAAATAGCACGAGATGCGCCCATCATAGGGCGCATGGCTAGTACAAACTCGCCACCAGGCCGATAAAGATGGCCATGCCCACATAATGATTATTTAAAAACGCTGCAAAGCAGGCATCGCGGTCACGTTGGCGACTTAAATACAGCTGACGCATTAACAGTAACGCCGCAACCAAAAGCCCAAGCCAATAAGGCCAAGTCAACTCGGCCGAGCTACCTATATACACAAGTATGGCCATAAACAGGGTATTAAGAAGCGCCACCATGGCTAAATCAAAGCGGCCAAAAAGAACCGCCGTGGACTTAATGCCAATTTTTACATCATCGTCCCTATCCACCATGGCGTACAGGGTATCGTAGGCAACTGTCCATACTAGATTGGCAATAAACAACAGCCAGGCCTGCATAGGCACGGTTTCCATCGTTGCCATATAGGCCATAGGAATCGCCCAGCTAAAGGCCGCGCCCAACACCACCTGAGGCAAATGGGTATAGCGCTTCATAAAGGGATAGCAGGCTGCCAGAGCCAAGGCTGCAAAAGACAGGACTAGGGTCTGCCAATTGAGCAATAAAACCAAGACAAAAGCCAGCAGGATAAGCAAGACGAATAAACTTAGCGCCTCACCAGCACTGACCTTGCCTGCGGCCAGTGGTCGAGCCTGCGTACGTGCTACGGCGCCGTCTACCTTGCGATCGGCAAAGTCATTGATCACACAGCCAGCGCTGCGCATCACAAACACTCCGGCGGAAAAAATCACTATCAGCTCAATGGCCGGCCAGGTCGCATCACCGGCTGCCAACCACAAAGCCCAGAGCGTTGGCCATAGCAACAACAAGGTGCCTATGGGTTTGTCGGTGCGCATAAGCTGCTTATAGTAAGGCCAGTGCGCCCACTGCAATGCTGCTAACTTCATAGGTAGGCATAAGCTCCAGGTAAAAATACCTCACACACCATAATCTGCTGCCCGGTTAGGTTAAAGCGGCTGCGACGCCCCCATAACGGCTGGTTTGGCAAATTAAAGGATTGGGTCAGCGCCAGAAGATCGGCATTAGCGCTAAAGTCAGCGACCTGTAATTGTTGACGGGACAATTGAGGGTCCTGAAAAATCACCTCACCCAAGGGCGTAGCGCCCAGATGAGTCAGATCCACACCCTGCTCTGCGTGCTCATAGCAGGGGATCCAGCTTTGGGCATACACCATAGGGCGATTATCACAAAACAAGATAACTTCACGCACACGCACCTGCTGGGTATCGCAGGTAAATATATCGCCTTGGTAAGCAGCAGCATCCACAAGACGCTCGCTCAGCACCTCAACGGCAAACTGCTCGGAAAATGATTTCAGCCGCCGGGTAAGTGAATTTGGCTCAACCAACCAGTCAAGCAATTGCGCCGATAAGGAGACGCGCTCAACATCTTGCCATTGCGCCTGCAGCGAAAGGGGATAAGTAGGCAAAGGACCACTCGAATAAATCAAAAAAACACCGCAGGATCATACCACCGCTGAGGCAAGGGCTAAAGAGATGTGTTTGCCGCTGTGCTGTTACATTTTGCTTGTCCGCAAAACTACGAGCACCTAAGGTAGCGCTAGAGGAGTTAATTATAGCGAGCGCGCCTTATGCATTTTACAATTAACAAGGTGTTTTAGCAGGATTAATTATTCACATTGGCGGGTACTAAGAGAGCCTAAAAAATGCTTAGAGTGCGTTAAGGTTCTGCTCCAACAAGTAAAAAAGCGACCTAGGTCGCTTTTTTACTATTACCACTGAATGCCATAAACACAGCTATCAGCATGCCGCTAAGCAGGCCTCCCAAGTGCGCCCAATTGGCCATGGGCATAAAGAAGGTATCGGTAAAACCAAAGGCCAGCCACAGCAATAAAAAGCCTATCATACCCTTGGTCATCATCGGCTTGGTCTTCGCCAACAAGGGGTAAATCCAGCAAAAGCCGACCTGGGCATACACCACACCGGAGAGGCCGCCAAAATTAGGCCCCACCATTAAATACTGCGCCCAGCTGCTCACCAAGGAGCCAAGAATAAACACACTTACCAGCGTCAGTTTTGAGGTTTGTCGCTCAATAGCGGGCCCCAAAGTCAGCCACCATAACACATTGAAAATAATGTGAAGCGCGGAAAAGTGGACGATAGAGGGCGTCAACCAGGACAAGGGCTGCACCGGGTTAAACTGCAGCAGCGGGAAAATCTCGGTAAACTGACCCAACAAAAATAAGGCATAGATGAGTATGCTAAGAATACTCACGCCTTTAACCAGCAGGCTTAACTGGTTAAAACGCTGTAGCAGGTTCAGCTTAGTGCCGCCATAAACCAGGCCCGAGTCGGTACGGCCACTTTGCCAGGCCGCATCCGCATAACGGGGATGCTCTGGCTGTGCCTGAAATTCTTGCCATAACGGCTGAACCTGATGGAAATGCTCTGGGGCAACGCCAATGATCACATGGCCCTGCTCGCCTTGTCGTAGTGCACCCACAAAGCCCTTAGTGCCGATATAATCGACAAAGCCTTGTGCCGCGCGCACATTATTGGTGCTGCCTAGTTCAATCATTTTTCAACCAGTTCCGGGAATTGAGTAGCCCAGGCCGAGAAACCGCCGTCCATAGTGTATACATCATCAAAGCCCTGCTCGGCCAGATAACCAGCCGCACCTTGTGAGCTAATACCGTGATAGCAAACAACAATAATGGGCTGGTCATACTCTTTGTGGAGCATAAACTCCCCAATATTACTATTGCTTAGGTGTTCGGCCTTAGGAATATGTCCGGCCGCGAACGAGTTAGGATCGCGAATATCCGCAATCACCACATTTTCATCATTTAACAGGGCTTGGGTCTGCGCCACTGAAATATGTTTATACGCCATAGTGCTATAAATACTCTTCTAAAACAAAAGGCGGCCTAAGCCGCCTTATTTCTGTGCATTATGCCCAGTCTAGGATGACTTTACCAGACTGGCCGCCAAGCATGGTATCAAAGCCTTCCTGGAAGTCATCGATACTAAACTCATGGGTGATAATGGGTGAGATATCCAGACCCGATTGGATCAGGCTGGCCATCTTGTACCAGGTTTCGAACATTTCTCGACCGTAAATACCCTTGATGATCAAGCCCTTGAAAATAACCTGGTTCCAATCAACGGCCATATCCGAAGGTGGAATACCCAGCATGGCAATTTTACCGCCATGGTTCATGTTATTAAGCATGGAGTTGAATGCCACAGGCACACCCGACATTTCCAGGCCCACGTCGAAGCCTTCGGTCATGCCCAGCTCTTTCATCACGTCTTCAAGTTTTTCCTGGCTTACGTTAACTGTGCGGGTAGCACCCATTTTTTTAGCCAGATCAAGACGATATTCATTGATATCGGTAATAACTACATTGCGGGCACCCACGTGCTTAGCAACCGCAGCGGCCATAATACCGATAGGGCCAGCACCTGTGATC
Source organism: Pseudoalteromonas sp. T1lg76 (assembly GCF_002964725.1). NCBI lineage: Bacteria > Pseudomonadati > Pseudomonadota > Gammaproteobacteria > Alteromonadales > Pseudoalteromonadaceae > Pseudoalteromonas > Pseudoalteromonas sp. T1lg76. The sequence continues at coordinate 67,969 of NZ_PQCE01000012.1, read as the reverse complement.
AACACGTCTTCACCAACCAGGTCGAATGACAGCGCCGTGTGCACCGCATTACCGAACGGGTCGAAGATAGACGCCAGCTCATCTGAGATATTGTCTGGAATTTTAAACGCATTGAATGCCGGGATAACCAGGTATTCCGCGAAGCTGCCCTCGCGGTTTACGCCCACACCGATAGTGTTGCGACACAGGTGCACACGACCGGCGCGACAGTTACGGCAGTGGCCGCAGGTAATATGGCCTTCACCCGATACACGGTCGCCAATATTAAAACCGCGCACTTCCTGGCCCATATCCACCACTTCGCCCACATATTCATGACCCACAACCATGGGCACAGGAATGGTATTTTGCGCCCATTCATCCCAGTTGTAGATATGCACATCAGTACCACAGATGGCGGGTTTTACGAATTTTGATCAGTAGATCGTTATGACCCACTTCGGGTTTTGGGGCATCCGTCATCCAGATGCCTTTTTCTGCCTTAAGTTTTGATAATGCTTTCATCGATGCGCTCCTTAAATAACGCCCAACTCTTTACCGATACGGGTAAAGGCTGCAATCGCTTTATCAAGCTGCTCTTTGGTGTGGGCAGCGGAAATCTGCGTACGAATACGCGCCTGACCTTTAGGTACCACAGGGAAAGAGAAGCCTGTGACATAAATGCCTTCGGCCAATAGTTTATCCGCCATGGCGCCGGCTAGCTTGGCATCGCCCAGCATCACAGGAATAATGGCGTGGTCTTTACCGGCACAGGTAAAGCCGGCGGCTTCCATTTGCTCGCGGAAGTAAGCGGCATTTGACCACAGAGTATCGCGCAGCTCTTTGCCGTCGGCCAGCATCTCTAATACCTTGATAGAGGCGGTCACGATTGACGGCGCAAGCGAGTTAGAGAACAAATACGGACGCGAACGCTGACGCAACCACTCAACAATCTCTTTCTTACCCGAAGTATAGCCGCCCGAGGCGCCACCCAGAGCTTTACCTAGTGTCCCCGTAATAATGTCGACACGGTCCATGACGCCACAGTATTCCGGCGTACCACGACCGTTTTCACCCACAAAACCAACGGCGTGAGAATCATCCACCATCACCAGGGCATCGTACTTGTCGGCCAGGTCACAAACGGCTTTAAGATTACAGATCACGCCGTCCATTGAGAACACGCCATCGGTGGCGATCAGCTTGGTTTTAGCACCCGCTTCGTCGGCAGCGATCAATTGCTGCTCAAGGTCCGCCATGTCATTGTTGGCATAACGGAAACGCTTGGCTTTACACAGACGCACACCGTCGATGATAGAAGCGTGGTTTAATGAATCCGAGATAATCGCGTCGTCGGCACCAAGAATGGTTTCGAATAGGCCGGCATTGGCGTCAAAACACGAAGAGTACAAAATCGTGTCTTCGGTTTGTAAAAACTCGCTGATTTTCGCTTCAAGAGTTTTATGAATGTCCTGCGTACCACAGATAAAGCGCACAGAAGCCACACCAAAACCGTGGTCGCTTAAACCTTGCTGCGCTGCCTTAATTAGTTCTGGGTGGTTAGCTAAACCTAAGTAGTTGTTAGCACAGAAGTTAATAACCTTGTCGCCACTGGCTACTTGAATTTCGGCTTGCTGTTGTGAGGTGATAATACGCTCACTTTTGTACAGACCATCGGCTTTCACTTGCTCGATTTGTGCTTGCAGCTGGCTATAAAACGCAGAAGCTCTCATAAATTTCTCCAATACTTGAACCGACTCCCTTGGCTAGGTCGGTTCAGCGGTTAATAAATATTTGCGGGTATTGTAAAAGGTTTGCGGCACAATTGCATCGTTTGTCGTTCATCACGGCGCCTATAATCATGCATGGAACGAGAATAAATACCCAGGCTGTATCTAAGCTTTTATCAGAGCGGGTACTTCGGCAAGGGAATCACAGACCAGATCGGCATCCGCCAGCGCCTGCTCGGCAAATTCTTGGCCGCTGCGCACCAGAATTTTAGTACCTATACCACAGCTTTTAGCCGCCAACATATCACCATGTTTGTCACCAACCATGATGCATTGGCCTGGGTCTAAATCAAAGGCTTCTATGCCCTGTTGCAACATGCCGGGCTCGGGTTTACGACAGTCGCAGTCAACGCCGTAGTCGCCTTGACCCTTGGTTGGGTGGTGGGGGCAATAATAAATGGCATCCAGCTGTACACCATGCTCGGCGAATTGTGCCTTCATCCAGTCGCTCAGCTCGGCAAATTGTGTCTCGCTGTAATAACCCCGACCAATGCCCGACTGATTAGTGACCACGATTAAACGATAGCCCATATTCTGAAATGCGAGGCAGGCGCCAAACACGCCATCGATAAATTCAAAGTCTTCGGCCTTATGGACATAGGCATGATCGACATTGATCACCCCATCCCTATCTAAAAATACCGCTTTATTACTCATAGTCGGTGCTCTCGTACTAACTTATGAACATGGCAATCACATCATCCACGGCAATGCGGTCCATCAGCTCACCCTTGGCGCGTACGCCCCAGGGCAGCTCACTGGCCGGCTTACCGTATTGCTCTTGCACCGCCTGGTTGTACACCTCAACCACATAATCCTGATACAAATAGGGTCCGGTGCGTTTGGGGTTGGAATGGGCGTAAAGACCGATCACCGGCGTACCCTGAGTCACGGCCATGTGTGCCGGGCCGGTATCCGGTGCCAACACCAGGGTCGCCAAGCCCAACACACAGGTTAATTCTTTTAGGCTGGTTTTACCCACCAGGTTGAGCACCGGCTGCTGACAATGGGCAATGATCTGCTCGGCAAGCTGCTGCTCCATGGCCGTGGGCCCGCCGCTAATGGCGACACGGAATCCCTGTGCCATAGCATGCTCGGCCACCGCGGCATAACGCTCCGGCAACCAGTTGCGCTCGGCCTTACTCGCTGCTGGGCTTATCACCAGCAGGGGCTCACCATCGTCGCCCACCAGCTTCATGGCGTTTTGCTTGTCGGTGTCGCTGAGCGGCATTTGCCAATGAGGGGTAAAGTCGGTCACACCCAGTTGCTCGGCAAACTGCATAAAGCCTTCTAATACATGGGGCTGCTCTTTGGCGGCAATACGACGGTTGATAAACCAGCTATGCAATTCTTTTGAGCGCGCCTTATCGAAGCCGATTTTGACCTTGGCGCGAATACAGCGGCTCGCCAGCCCGGCGCGAAAGGCCACCTGCATATTCAGCAGCACATCGAATTGTCGCCCGTTAAGCTGCTCACGCAAGGTTTTAAACGCCTGGCGCCCCTGCTTTTTATCAAACACCACAAACTCAACGCCGGGTAAACCGTCGAGCAACATGGCCTCGACCTTACCTATTACCCAGGTGATTTTGGCTTCGGGATGCACCCGTTGAATGGCTTGTACGGCGGCCACCGCGTGACAAACATCACCGATGGCAGATAAACGAAGAATACAGATAGATTGCACGGAATTGAGTTGCAAAACGAGCGTCCTAAAGCAAAAGTCTGAGCAAATGTTAAAGCAACGCCAGCGCATTGCAAGTTCAATAGTGAGTTTATCGTTGCGGCAAAAAAAGCTACACTGGCAAGCACCTGCAGCCAATGTGTTTATTATGCAACTGACTCCCCTAGCCCCGAACAAAACCCTGTTTACCGCAAATGCCAATGTTGGCGAGATCACCGAACTATGGTTTTCTCCTGAACACTGGTTGGCCGAGGATAAGGTGTACGCACAAAAAACCGGACGTGCCACCGCCTACTTTTTTGCCGAGGGCGATTTACGCGCCGTGCTCCGTCATTATTGGCGCGGTGGTCTGATAGGCAAGGTTTTGCAGGATCAGTACCTCTATACCGGCATAAAGAACACCCGGGTGTACCGCGAATTTGACCTGATGTGCGACCTGTATCAGCAGGGCCTGCCCGTGGTTGAGCCCATTGCCGCCCTGGTTAAGCGCTCCGGTCTGATTTACCGCGGCGACATCATTACCCGCGCCTTAGAAGGGGCACAAAGTCTGTGTGAGCGCCTGCAGGCCGGCTCCTTAAACGAGCACACCTTAGAGCGCACAGGCCAAACCTTGGCTCGCTTCCATAACGCCGGGGTCTATCACGCCGATTTGAATATCAATAATATTCTCTTTGATGGCGAAGATAATGTGTATGTCATTGATTTTGACAGGGGTGAGGTACGCCAGCCAGATGAACAATGGCAGCAGCAGAATATGGCCAGATTAGCGCGCAGTTTTGCCAAAGAAGCCGGTCGACAAAGCACCTTTCACTGGCAGGAAAAAGACTGGCTGTGTTTAATGGCTGCCTATCAGCAAGCACTTACCTACTGATAGGGCCTGCTGATAGGATAAACGGCGAATTAAGTGCGGATTTTGCTGATCACGTTGGACGTTGAGCAGCCGTTTAGAAACTCCAGCACCTCAACCTGACCGCCGTGACGCAGTACATGCTCGGCACCTGCTATCTCTTCCACCTTGTAATCCCCGCCTTTAACGAGAATATCCGGGCTCACCTGCTCAATCAGCTTGGCCGGGGTATCATTTTCTTCCACTTTTCCGAAGGGGATCACCCAGTCCACCGAGGCTAACGCACTCAGCACCATGGCACGCTCTTCAAGCGGATTGATAGGACGCTCCGGGCCCTTTAAGCGGGCAATGGAGTCATCGGTATTTAACCCGACTACCAAGCGGTCGCCCATGGCCTTGGCCTGAGCCAGATAACGCACATGGCCGGCATGAAGAATATCGAAACAACCGTTAGTGAAAACGATTTTCTCACCATTTTGCTTGGCAAATTCAATATGCTGCAACACGGACTCAAAAGGCGCCTGATAATGCTCGCCGTTTTCGCGCAGATATTGTCCCAGCTTACGGCTGAGCTCTTCCGGCGAAACGGTAGCGGCACCGAGTTTGCTTACCGCAATACCGGCGGCAATATTAGCCAGCTCCACCGCATCCGCTGGGGCCATGCCGGCACCTAGCATCACGGTCAGGGTAGCGATCACAGTATCACCGGCACCGGTAACATCACTGACCTCACGCACCTGGGCGGCAAAGTCGTGCTTTTCGGTGGCGCTGATCAGCGACATGCCCTGCTCGGAGCGGGTCAACAACATGGCACCTATGCCGGCCTCGCGAATAAGTGCACGGGCACTGGCGGTCAATGCCTGCTCATCGCTGCTGTCACCGCCGGCTAGCCTAAATTCATTGAGGTTTGGGGTGATATAATCGGCACCACGATACAGGCTTAGCTGTGGCGATTTAGGGTCAACCAACACGGTTTTGCCAGCATCCTTAGCAACGCGGATCATCGCCTCAATCAGGGTCAGTGAACCCTTGTTGTAGTCGGAGAAAAGGACAAAGTCGTAGTCGTCCACTACGCGCTCAAGACGCTGTAGCAACAATTGTGAATGTTCTTTATTAAATTGCTCTTCCTGATCCAGACGCACCACCTGCTGATGACGGCTGATCACCCGCATTTTCGCTATGGTCGGCAGCTCCACTACCTGCACCAGCTGCGAGTCGATATGTTCCTGAGCCAAAATGCGCTGCAGGGTTTGTCCGCTTTCGTCATCACCGATCAGACCCAGTAAGGCCACCTGGCCATCGAGTCGGGCAATGTTTTTGGCGACGTTGGCTGCACCACCGGCCTTGTCTTCAAGGCGGTTTATCTTAACAACAGGTACCGGCGCCTCAGGTGAGATGCGTCCGGAGTCACCGTGCCAGTAGCGGTCAAGCATGACATCGCCAACCACCAACACCTTGGCTTTATTTAGATTTTTAAGTAATCCCAGATCCATGCTTACTCCGCTACCAGCAAATCAAGCGCTTCACAAAGCCAGTGGCCGATAAACATATGCGCCTCTTGAATGCGGGCGGTTTCATCGTTGGCTATGATGATGGGCAGCTTGGCGATGTTTTTTACCTCACCACCGTCACGACCGGTTAAAGCCACGGTATAAGCACCGATTTCATTGGCGGCTTTGAGTGCCAGATTGATATTGGCACTGGTGCCCGAAGTCGTCAGGCCGATCACCAAGTCTTCTGGCTTACACAGAGCCTGCACCTGACGTTCAAAAACGGTATCGAAATGATAGTCGTTAGAGTGAGCGGTGAGGATCGAGGTATCCGTGGTCAGGGCTATCGACGCCAAGGGGCCGCGCTCTTTTTTATAGCGCACCACAAATTCAGCGGCCAGATGCTGGGCATCGGCGGCGCTGCCACCATTACCAAACCAAACCACCTTACCACCGGCTTGCAATGCCTGATGACAGGCTGCCAGTAATTCGGTTGCTTGCTGTTGATAGGTATCCATAACATCAAAAAGTGCGCGATGGCGGGCAAGGCTATCCAGGTAGGTAGCCGCTAGGGTGTCGGTATTGACCATTTTCGATCCTCATTCATGAGTTTTAACGGCATTATTCCAAAGAGTATTTAGAATTGCACGTTTTTGTCTGAGATTGGCGGCTGCAGCCTGTAATAGACAAGCATACTCGGCAGAGCCTACACGCGGAATTTAGTTAATAAAGCTTAACTGTTAACTTAAATGCCACAATTGGGCACTGCCATTGCCACCTAGGCTTTGTTATTATTAGCCGGCATTAAACTAAATCAGGCAATATTAGGTGACTAAGCACGGAAGTAATCCCTTAATCGGCGCAACCCAATTAAAAAATGCCAAGCGCATACTCTATATGAGCCATTTGGCACTGGGTGATTACGTCTATCAAGGGGTGTTTTTACAACAGCTGGCCGCCACCTATCCGCATTTAAAAATTGATATTTGGTTTGATGACTGCCGCGAGCAACAAAAAAGCTGGCATGGCGGGCGCAATCAAATTCTCGGCCAATGGTTAGAGAGCGAGTCCCATATCGGCCATATCTACCCCAATCCGGACTCAGAGCAGCAGCGTCAACAGCAAATACAAGATGCACAGCAGCGCAATTATGATCTGGTATTTTTTATCGCCACCACACGCAGCGAACGTTTCTGCCATTATGCCCGCCTGATTGCCGGTGACCGCTGTGCCGTTGGCGCCTACGCCCTGAGCGCCCTGCAACGCTGGCAACACAAAGAGACCATTGCTGCTCTCGATGCCGGTATCAAGGTCAGAAAAAGCACCCGTTTCGATCATATTAGCGATTTTTACCGCCATCACTTTCACGCCCTAGTTGCCATGGACGCCCCAAACCAGGCATTTCAACACCTGCAGGTGCCCAAGCCTTATCTGGATGCGTTGCAACAAAGCGATGAGCTAAATAATTTCGTGTTTATCAATCATCTGTCGACCACTGAAAAGCGCGATTGGCAATTGGCCCAAGTGTTTGAATGCATAACCAACTTGCACCAAAAACAGCCTACATTGCGCTTTGTGATCAACGCCCCCAATGAGCAATTGGCGCAGTTGCAGCAAGAAGTGCAAGACAACGAGCAACTTAAAGGCATCGACATCAGTACCTTTAGCGCTAAACAGCATTTTTATGAATTGCCGGCGATGATCAGCCGCGCTCGTCTGGTGATCAGTGTGGAAACGGCGATCATGCACCTGGCCGCCAGCTTAAACGTGCCGGCGCTGGCGTTGATCCGTGCCAAAGCACACCAATGGCGCCCCTTAGGGCCGGGAGAAATTTTGGTGGGCGGTAAGCGCGTCGACAGCATCAGCGCGCAAACCGTAACCGATAAGGCCCTGGCGCTACTCGCCAAGGCCTAAGGTCTGCTTACCTGTACTGTTTTTTACCAGTACAGGGAGACAGAGGCGTGACCGTAGCTCTCGTCAAACACGTCGTTGCCATAGGTCACCTGAGTTTCCACTCTATACCCATCAATCATGCTGCTATTGAGTAACTGCAGCTCCTGAGCACCGCTGTACTGGGCAGAATCATTATCCTGCAGGGTCAGCTTAAGCTGCCACAAAGAGTCCATATCCTGCTGATAATCCAGCACCAGGGCATGCACTTCGGCAGGAACACCATCACCAAAGATACGTCTGTCGCCGGCATAATGACCGAACACGAAGCCATCGTTGGTGTTACCAAACTTATACAAGCCATTGGTATACCAAGATGTTTTCCACTTGTTGTATTCGTAACGCAGGGCCACATCCGAGGTTAACTGAGGCAGGTAGGCACCAAAGGAGGTGACCTGATTGCCCAGGCTAAAGTTACTGCCGCCTTGCGTGTCTTCACCGCCATACTCAAAATAGATTTCCGTGGGCATGCCCCAATCGAAATAGAAGGTCGAGGTTACCGAGGCCAATTGGTCGCCCAGCTCAGTTTCTCTTTCTTCTTCGCTGTAGCTGTTATCGCTGCCTGCGGGGTCGAAAAAGGCATCAAGCACATCGCCAAAGTCCACCTCACGAGGGCCACCACCGAATTGCATAATACGGTTAAAACCCAGTTTCCAACCGCTTACCGGCTCAAGACTGATGTGGGTACCGGCAACACGCGGTTTACCATCGTGCCACTCGCCCTGATAGCGGATACCCTCTTTAACCTCTTCCAGCTCGGTGTAAAAGAGCTCAAAATCAAAATTCCACCAGTTATGTGCCGGCGCTACCATGCCCAAGGAAATCGAAGGCGAGGCCTTGGCATTGGTCGAGATCATCTGGGCACTGGTTTTAAATGGTGAGAACCAATGCTCCTTGTAACCAATATTAAGCTGCAGATCTTCACCGGCAATAGCCACAAAGGTGTTATAAGGCACCAGGTCGCCCGCTTCGGCGCGGAACTCTAGGCCCACTTGCATCAACATCAAGTCGTTCGGGCGCCAAATGCCCTCGAACATCACCTGGCCCCACTCGTCCGTGGTTAAGCCCCTTTGATTGGCCAAAGGCGTGGTCTGGTCGTGCTCGTAACGCAAGGTCACACCGGCACGGGTGATATTGTCTTCGCCGCGATAACGGATAAGCTTGGCATTGATGGAACTAAATAGAGCCGGGTTTTGCTCTTTTAGCTGAGCTAAGGCCTTATCTATATCGCTAAAGCGATACGGCTTACTCATGGGCGTGCCCGTGGTTTGCACAAACATGCGATCCAATTGTTGCTCTAAATTTACGTCGTAGCCGATTGGCAAATATGCCGTAGGTTTGGCCGCGGCCGCACCACTGAATGCCAATAGCAGAGCTGCACCAGCCACAGAGGTGGCGAACTTATGTCCTTTCATGCGATTTCCTAGCGCCTTAAAATAATGGCGAAAATACTATCAAATTCATGGCCATTACTCAGCTGTTAAATTGTAAAGTTTTGGCACTGGGGAGAACTCGGGTTACACTAAGGCTTTGCAATTTCAGGCCAGTTATTCTTTTGTTTGCGCGCTTTTTATATTCCCTTATCCTGCTAATTCTTATGCCCTTGGCCTGCTTTTATCTGTATGTATTACGCGGGCGTAAAAACCCGGGCTACAGGCAAGACTTTAGCGAACGCTTTGGCTTTACCAAGGCCAGCGGCGACATCATCTTGCATTGCGCCTCGGTGGGCGAAGTACTGGCCACATTGCCATTAATCAAGGCGTTGCTGGCCGACAAACATCAATACCGCTTGGTGCTGACCACCAACACCCCCACGGGACGCGAGCAAATAAACCAATTGCTGGCCAAGGACATTGCCGCCGCCCGAGTGCAGGTCTGTTACCTGCCCTTTGATTTACCCCTGTCTCAGCGCCGCTTTATTCGCCGCTCCGGGGCGCGCCTGCTGGCAGTGATTGAAACCGAGCTGTGGCCAAATATGTTGCATCAGGCAAAACGAAACGGACTCAACACCCTGATTATCAACGCCCGACTCTCGGCCAAATCGGCCAAGGGCTATGCCCGGGTTGCCCCGCTCACGCGCAGTATTTTGAGCGATATAGACAGGCTTGCCTGCCACCATCAGGCCGATGGTGAGCGCTTTATTAGCCTAGGTTTGGATAAAAATAAGCTTGAGACTACCGGTTCAATTAAGTTCGATATCGGCGTCAGCGAACAACAAGCAGAGCAGGCCAAGCAACTTAAGGCCAGCTTGGGACAAGCGCCAATCTGGATAGCGGGCTCTACGCACCCGGGCGAGCCGGAGTTGTTACTTTTTGCCCATGAGCAAGTGAGAAAAAGTTACCCCGATGCCTTACTGATTATCGCCCCGCGTCATCCAGAGCAATTCGACAAGGTCGCCGAGCAACTCAGTGCTCAAGGCATAAGCTTTTCCCGTCGCAGTCAGGATGAACATCAAGGTGAGGCCGTACTGCTGGCCGACACCCTAGGTGAGCTCGGCATGCTCTACGGCGCCGCCGATGTCGCCTTTATTGGCGGCAGCCTGATTGAGCGCGGTGGCCATAATCCGCTCGAGGCCTGCGCCCATGGCATACCTGTGTTAAGCGGCCAACACACCTTTAATTTTGACCATGTGTATCCGGCCTTGATAGACCAAGGCGGCGCCCTCTGGGTTGATGAGCACAACCTGGTCGAGACCCTAAACAGTCTGTTTAGCGAGCCACAAAAGCGTGCCGACATGGGTGCCTGTGGCCTTAAGGTGGTACAGCACAATCAGGGTGCAATTAATAAAACCCTGGCGCTAATCGAGGAGCAAATTAATGCATAAATGTGAAGCGGCCATGCGCCAATGGGTGAGCTCGGTCATAGTCAAATACAACTTCTGCCCCTTTGCCCGCCAGGAAGTGGAAAACAACGCCATTCGCTATTATCTAAGCGAGGCCACTGAGCTCGAAGAGGCGGTGCTCGACACCTTAGAACAATGCCGAGAGCTGGATAATCACCCGGAAATTGAAACCACCTTGGTATGCTTTACCCAGGGCTTTAGCGACTTCGACCAGTTCTTAGATTTGATCGATTTAGCCAATGCGCTGTTAGTCGCCCAGGGCTTTGAAGGCACCTATCAACTCGCCCACTTTCACCCCGAGTATGTGTTCGCCGATGCCGATGAGGACGACGCCGCCAATTACACCAACCGCGCCCCCGCTCCCTGCTTGCATATTATCCGCGAAGAAAGCATGGAACAGGCCCTGGCCAACTATGACGAACCAGAGAGCATCCCCGAGCACAATATGCGTTTGGCGCGCCGCAAAGGCGCGGACTTTTGGCAAGCACTACTTGATAAGTGCATGCACAAATCTGTGCGGTGAGATTTTATAGGTCGGTGCTTCGCGCCGACACCTGTTTTCAAATTTAGATCTTGTCGCGATGCCGAGCTAGATTTATCAGCACAGGGATGTGCTGTTAAATCGCCTCAAAGACTAAGCGGAGCGTTTAACAAAACGCTAAGTTCGTAAGCATCAGCGAATCACGGGCGCCTTGGGGTTCCAAGGGGCGGTTGGCGCAAACCGCCCTTTGGTTGCCGTCGTCAACGCGACAAGATCTTAATTTGAAGGACGTAGTGGAGAAACGACAAGCAATTCATCCCTGAAGCTGCATTGTTACCCTTTGTCGGCCTAAAAGACCGACCTACAAAAAAGCACATTTGGCGCCCCAAAAAACAAAAAAGGCCGATGTATAAACATCCGCCCTTTAAAAACGCATTAGTCGGCGTCTCGACCTAGCCAAAAGCGCCTCAGTCGGCGCCCCGACACACGTTACGATGGTTTCAGCGCTGCCTTCTTCTCATTGTAGCCACGGATCAACTCATCCACTGTATCCTGACAGTATTCGCGAATACCCGAGACCAGCATGTGCTTCTCACCACGGCCTATTACTTCGCCATTTTCAATCAGGTCAAAGCGCAGGATGATCTTGCCGCGTTTGCCTTCATAGCTGAACTCGTGCTCTCCTTCGCGCAGCTCGGGAGCGTGAGCATCAAGGGTGTCCATATGAATGCTCATGGACTCATAGATGATCATCGGGCGCGCCGGGTTAATCATTACTCCTTGCTTACCCATCAGCGGGATCACCACGTGTGGGAAGGCCTTACCCGAGAATTCCACATAGTTCTTGATCAGCGCGTTGGTCAGGGTCTTACAGGCACTGTTAGCGCCTTCACGAGCCACGCTCAAATAGCATTTTTCGCCATCTTTAATATCGAACTGGTCGCTGCCCTCTGGCATTCCCAGTTTAACGCCTTCATCCACCATGTTGGCGAAGGTGAAGCGCATCTGCTCATTAATTCCGTACTTATCAAGCACCACTGAAAACAGCAGATCCCCTGGCACACAGAATTTTTTCGCTTCAACATCGTGAAGTGGATTGAAATCATCGGCCACGGCTTTGGCAAAACGACTGCCCTGTTCACGGGTAATACACACGTGGGTGCCAAAATCTTGATAATACTGCTCTAACATAGCTGCTCTACTTGAGTACAAAAAAACTGCGGCAGTGTAACAAAATTTACGCACTGAGAGGTCGTATCTGTTGCTTTTTCCTTTAAAAAGGCACAAAAAAGGCCGCTTTGCGGAGCAAGGCAGCCTTTTTTATTAGTTTTCGGCTTAGTTAAAGTCGCGGTAGGCTTTTTCCAGCGCTTTCGCCTGCTTTTTCGACACACCAAGGTGCTCTAAAGCCAAACGAAGGCGAGCACGGGACATATCCGAGCCCAGGATCTCCATAGCATCTAGCACGGAAGTTGACGACTTCTTGCCGGTAATTGCCACGAAAATAGGCTCTAGGAAGTCTTTAATCTTCAGCTCGTGGAAGGTAGCAACCTTTTTAGCAATAGCGAAGATTTCTGGTTTTTCCCAATGGCGCAGCGTTTCCAACTCCCAGATAAAGAATTGCAATGCCTGACGCACCACACCTTCCTCTACCTTGCCGTCGGTTAACAGCGCCGGATCATAGTGCGGCATACCGGCAACAAAGTGCCCGGCCAGGTCAACCAGATCAGAAAGCGTATCGATACGGGCTTTCGCTTCCGGCAAAATGCGGCGCAGCATGTCGCCATTGTATTTCCAGTCAACGAAGCGCTGAATTAGTTGCTCGTCGCTGAAGTCTTCACGTAACCAGGTACCATTCAGCCATTTCAGCTTCTCGATATCGAATACCGGGCCACCCAAAGAAACGCGTTTCATATCGAAGTGCTCGATCATCTCTGCCAAGGTGAACTTTTCACGCTCGTCCGGCATCGACCAGCCCATACGGCCCAGGTAGTTAAGCACAGCTTCCGGCAAGAAGCCCATTTCTTTGTAGTAGTTGATAGAGGTCGGGTTCTTACGCTTGGACAGCTTAGACTTATCCGGGTTACGCAACAGCGGCAGGTGACCCAGTACCGGCGCTTGCCAGCCAAAGTCTTCGTATAGCTTAAGCAGTTTTGGCGCCGAGTTGATCCACTCTTCACCACGGAAGATGTGGCTGATCTGCATATGGTGGTCGTCCACCACATTGGCCAGGAAGTAAGTCGGGAAACCGTCTTGCTTCAACAGCACCTGCATATCAACGTTTTCCCATGGGATCTCAATCTCACCGCGCAGGTAGTCGTTAAATTTAAAGCTGCCTTCGGCAGGGATCTTCATACGGATAACGTAGGGTTTGCCCGCTTCCAGGTTTGCCTTCACTTCGTCGTCGCTTAGCAACAAGCCACGGCCATCGTATTTAGGACGCAGGCCCTCGGCCATTTGCTGCTCACGCATTTCGTCCAGCTCTTCGGCGGTGGCGAAACAGTAAAACGCCTTGCCGTCTTCAACCAGCTGGTGCGCGTATTTTTTATATAGATCAGAGCGCTCAGACTGACGATAGGGGCCGAACTCGCCGCCTACATCCGGACCATGATCCCACTGCAGACCAAGCCACTGCAGGCTGTCCATAATGGCTTGTTCCGACTCCGGTGTACTGCGCACCTGATCCGTATCTTCGATACGTAAAACAAACTCACCGCCTTGCTGCTTGGCAAAACAATAGTTAAATAGGGCGATATAGGCAGTGCCTAGGTGCGGATCACCGGTCGGTGACGGGGCAACACGGGTACGAACAGTCGTGCTCTGGGTCATGCTAGCGTCTCTTTCAATTAGCAACTAAAAATTTGCTGCAAATGCTAGCACAATGGCGGGTAATTTCGTAGAGGAAAACGCAGCGACAGGACACCTGAGTGCGAGAAATTTCAGCACCCAGGGTAGAGGTAAACCTTGAAATTAAGCGGCAATCTTATCCAGATAGGCGACGATATCCGAAGATTCGTACATCCACTGCACCTGACCGTCTTCTTCAATGCGCAAACAAGGCACTTTCACCTTGCCACCCTGCTCCGCCAGCTCCTGACGGTAGGCGTTGTCGCCTTTGGCATCGCGGGTTTCAATGTTCAGGCCGTTGCGCTTAATAGAGCGGCGCACCTTTACGCAAAACGGACAGGCATGGAACTGATACAGTGCCATGTTGGCGGTCTGCGTATCCAGTTGCTGCTGCGCTTGCGGGTCGCGCTTTTTGCTGCGCGGGGTAAAGACAAAATTAAAGAATAAAATAATGCGGCCTAACAACCAGCGAATGACTTTCATATCAACTCTCATCACGACAAAATCAAAGGCGCGAGTGTATCACGCGGTTAAAATTGCGCCAAGGGAAGTGCACACCCCTGGCTCCTGTCGAAAGTTATTACCGAAAACGGCTGCTGTAAGCTGTCGCTAAGAGCTAATCCCGAAAGCTGACAAAGTCATCACGGTGGATCAGCATGGCGCCATTATCATAGCCCAACACCTGCGCCTTAGACTGCTCCGGGTTCGCCAGCAGCTGCTGCAACTCCTCACTGTGATAACGGGCCACGCCCTTACCCACACTGCAGCCCTGACTGTCGAATACCTGCACCAGATCGCCGCGGCTAAACTCGCCGGCAAAGCGGGCAATACCAACGATCAGCAAGCTGGCACCTTGCTGCCTGAGCGCCTTTGCCGCGCCATCATCCACATAAATGGCTGCCTTGCTGATGGGGCCAGCCAACAGCCAACGTTTGCGGGTGTCTTTGGGTGCCGTCAGGCTGACAAAGCGGGTGCCCAGCTGCTGAGTTAAACAGTTGCTGATCACGTCCTCGCCGTGACCGGCACTGATGATCACATCCACCCCGGCATGGCGGGCAATGCTCGCCGCCTCTATTTTCGTAGCCATGCCGCCGGTGCCCACCGCCGTACCACTGCCACCGGCCAAGGCCTTAATGGAGTCATCGATATGACGAATTTCCGGGATCAACTCGGCATCCGGGTTGGTGCGCGGATCGGCGCTAAAAAGCCCGGGTTGATCGGTCAGCAGCAAGAGTTTATCCGCATCCGCCAGCACCGCCACGCGGGCCGAAAGATTGTCGTTATCGCCCACCTTGATCTGCGCCGTCGCCACCGCATCGTTTTCATTGATAATGGGCACCGCGCCCTCTTTTAACAACGCCATTAAGGTATCGCGGGCATTGAGATAGCGTTCACGATCATCGAGATCGGCGCGGGTTAACAGCAACTGCCCGACCGGCACATTATAAAGAGCAAACAGCGTCTGCCAGGTGTGTACCAACTGGCTTTGGCCTATGGCCGCCAGCATCTGTTTTTGTGCCAGGGTTTCATTACCGGCGCTGCGACCCAGTAATTCACGCCCTGCGGCCACGGCGCCGCTGGATACCAACACGATACGGTTGCCGGCCTTTTGCAGCTGCACACATTGGCGCACCAACTCCACCATGTGCGCCCTGTCCAGTCCCTGGCCGTTATTGGTAAGCACACTGGTGCCTAATTTGATCACTATGGTTTGCACCGTGTTTAGCCCTGCTGATAATTAAAAGAAGTTCATTTTTACCCCATGCTTGGGCGATTAAACAAGTTAAATTAATTCAACTATGCTAGCATCGCCGCACATTTTCACCACACTAGTTATCTCTTATGCCAGCGAGCCTTTGCCTGATCATTGCCACCTTTTTATGGGGAAGCTCTTTTATCTCTTTAAAGTATGCGGTGGGAGTCTATGACCCGACTGTGGTGATTTTTTTGCGCATGCTCACCACCCTGGCGGTGTGTCTGTGTTTATGGCGCTTTGTAAAACGTTTTGAATACCAAAGTGGTGACTGGAAATACCTGCTGGGCATGAGTCTGGCCGAGCCCTGTTTATACTTTTTATTCGAAGGCCACGCCATGGAATACACCTCGGCGTCTCAGGCTGGGGTGATAGTCTCCTGTTTACCGCTGATCGTAGCATTCTTGGCCTTTTTTATGCTCAAAGAGCACATTAGCCGCGCCATTATCGTCGGCTTTACCCTGTGCATTGGCGGCAGTGTGCTGCTGACCATGGTCTCGCCAAGCTCAGAGCAGGCGCCCAACCCCTTGTTGGGTAACACCTTGGAATTCCTGGCCATGGTCTGCGCCGCCTTTTACACCGTGAGCGTAAAACGCCTGTGCAGTCGTTATGCACCGCTAACCCTTATTGCCTTGCAGGGTCTGGCGGGCTCGATTTTCTTTGCGCCCTTTTTACTCTTTGTGGAAATGCCACAGCAGCACGACCCGGTGGCCTTTGCCCATATTCTTTACCTGGGCACCTTTGTTACCCTGGGCGGCTACGGCATGTATAACTATGCCATCAGCAAGGTATCCGTGCTGACCGCGGCGGCCTACTCAAACCTTATCCCCATCTTCACCCTGCTGCTGTCGGCCATAGTGCTGAGCGAGATCCTGACCCTGTGGCAATGGCTCAGCATAGCCGTGGTTTTTATCGGGGTGATGATAAGCCAGCGCCATCAGGCATTGGTGGTCGACCTCGACGAAGAAGATATCAGCGAGGCCGACACCAGCAAGCGCAACTCGGTCCCGGCTACCGGCGAGTTGAAGGGATAACAGGTCACCAGATGCAGGCCGCTGGCTGCGGCGGCCTGAGTATCGCTTTGATGCACCACCTGTTTGCTGTCGATGCGATAACTCAGGGTGCGACCATCGCGCAGCGTCAGGCTTAATTCATCACCCACCTGCACATGGCGTAAAAACGCGAAGTGGGTGTCGTTATGGGCGGCAATTACACTGGCGCCCTCACCTCCAAGCGGCCCAAAGGCCTCATCATGAGTTGGTGCAAACGCGAGATTACGGCCGCTGCTGCCGGCCAGCACAAAACGCTCCAGCGCCAAATGGGGCACAGTCAACTTGGCCACCACATGGGTGTCGGCATAATACCAGGGCGGAATATTGGCTCCGGGCAATGCCAGGCTTTGCTGCCAAGCCCGCTCAATCAACCATTGTGCCAACCAGGCCTTGCTCTGCATGTAGGTGCCCTGAGCAAAAAAGCTCGCCCCCAACGCGAACAGGGCAATGGCGCCGTAGCGCCAATAACTTGCCCGGGCTGCTGCTCGCTTTCCCTTAGCCATGAGCCTGTCTCCGCTCTCGTCTCAGCCACATAGCCGTGCTGAACATCAAGAATACGCCCAAGAATAAGTGCCACTGGGATTGCCCGTCGGTTTGCGCAAAGCGTTGCACCCGCTGGCCGCTGGCGACGTTATTGGCCACCTGCTCCTTATGCTGTGCCACAGTCGATGTGGCCACCTCTTCGACGGCAATAAAGGCGGTAAAGGGGCTGAGCAACTGGTGTTTCAGGGCCAAATCCAGCACCTGCGGACGCACCGCTTCGGCCGGGTTATAAAGCAACAGCGAGGCAATTTGCTGACGCGCCCACAAGCGGGCAATGGCTTCGCTGTGCGGGTAGGTTTGACCGACCTCATGCATGGGCATGGTTAAGCGCAGCGGTCCATGCTGGGTGTTGGCGTCGATATAAATATCCTGTTGCTGCGGCGCCAGTTTGATCGCCACCATCAGCGGCTCACCAAAGTAGAGATCCGGCAGCGGCTGCGGCCAATAGGACAATTCCTTGGCGCGCGCCGCGCTTAGGCGTACATCGCGCAGCGCCGGGTTTTGCAGGCGTTCAAACAGGTCCTGCATCTGGGTTTTTACCTCGCTGCCATCGCTGATAAAGGTATAGCTGCCGCGGCCAACATGGGCGGCACGACGCATAAAGTAGCCATTGGGGGCACTGCCTATGCCCACGGTAAAGAGGCGGTTATCACCAAGTTGCCTCTGCACCAAATCAAACAGGGCTTGCTCGTTGCCGACGCTGCCGTCGGTTAAAAACACCACCTGACGCACATAGCTTGGATGCGTTTTGCCATCGAGGGCCAAGTCCAGCGCCTGCGCCATTTCCGTACCGCCATCGGCCTGTAATTGATAGACAAAGCGCTCAGCATCGGCGCGGTTAAAGGCATTGGCCGCCACCGCCTGAGGGCGGAATAAGCGCGCACTGCTATCGAAGTCGACAATGTTAAAACTGTCGTTTTCATCCAGGTTATCAAGGGCATAAAAAAGCGCCTGCTTGGCCGCATCCATGGAGCTGCCGTGCATGGAGCCGGAGCTGTCGATCACAAAAATAAGCTCACGGGCAATACGCTGTTGAGCGCTAAACTGATCGCTTGGCGGCAACAGCATCAGCAGTCCATAGTCGCCGCTTTGCGCCGTTTGTCGAAAGAAGGCCGCCTGCGCCTGCTGACTCGGCGACACCTTGGCACGCAGCACAAAATCGCGATTCATGGCATCGTCACGTAATTGCACCCGGTAACGGCCAAAGTCCGGATTACTCACCTGAGCCAGGTAGTGAGGCGTGCGGATCTGCTCCAGCTGCAAACCAAAATCTATTTCTATATCCAGCTGCAACAAAGGCTCGCGCGAGCCGTCGATAAAGTCTTGCTGCTGCGCGAGTTGCTCAACAAATTTAGGCGCCAGCCAGCCCTGCGCGCCATTATTGGTGACGTTTGCAGTGGCTCGTAATTCTTCCAGGGCATAACTACGAGGATGATAGCGCGGTGTAAAGGTCATCGGCAGGCGCACGCTAAGCTCGGCATCGCGAAAACGGATCATTTCCTGATAACTCAGGGTGATTTCCACCCGCTCGCCTGGGCCAAGATTGGCAACCCGCGAGGAAAACATATTGGCGCGCTGCTGCTTTACCAAGGCCGCCCGTTTACCGGCGCGCTGGGCGGCGCGATATTGACGCTCGGCCTGCTGCTGCTCGGCAATTTTACCCACTATGGTGCGTTCGCCGACCTTCATGGTCATGGCATGCACCGCGCTTTCGCTTGGCAGTGGAAACAGGTACTGGGCGTTGACCGCAAAGGGGTGGCGGTTTACAAACACCTGAGTCACCTGCACCTGGTTGATCAACCCGGTGATCTGCATGGACGCTCGGGTGCTCAAAAGGACGCCGGGCGCCACATTCGTTCCCTGAACATCGCTAAATTGCAGTTGTGCCTGGCCTTCGGAGAAGGCACTGGCATTGGCGGGGGTAAAGAAAATTAGGGATAAAAGGCTCACAGCGAGGGCTGTGAGCACTTTGTTAGGACAACTCAACATAATTTGGTCCTCGGGTTGCGGTGGCTTAGTTTTTCGCCATGCGGTTTTGCTGCGCACCGCGGGCCGTCAAGGTTACGCGACGATCAAAGAAGTTCGTTTCATATTCGTTACCATTGGCGACAATTTTCTGCTCACCTCGCCCTTCGGCGAACAGCTGAGTGGCGGCCACGCCTTGCTTTACCAGGTATTGCTGCACCGCATCGGCACGGCGCTGAGACAGGTCTAGATTCGCTTGCTCATCCCCTTGCACATCGGCATAGCCATTAAGGTTAAGGTTTAAGTCCGGCTTGCGCTTAAGGATCTGCGCAAGGTGATCCAGCTGCTCGGCAAAGTGGGGTTCGATGTGCGCCGAGCCGGAGCGAAACTGCACCGTCATGGCTAAAAGGTTGTCGATACGGGCTTGCTCTAAACGATTTTGCTCATCTTCCAGGGCGTTGATTTGCGCAGTCAGCGCGCGGTTTTGCTGCAAAGTACTGTGCAACTGTTGCTCCGTGTCCTGGTATTGGCTCAGCTGCACTTGCTGTGACTTGATGGTGCTGTGCGCCGCTTCCTTTTCGCCGATAATGCCGCCGATAAAGGCTCCGGCAAAGGCACCGATTGGGCCGCCAACAATGGCCCCTACCGTGGCACCGGCGCCCAGACCCCAGGCGGTTTCCGTGGCCAGCTCTTTTTGCTCTTTTGCCATCGCTGGCGCCGCTACCAAAGTTGATACTAATGCAGTTACTAAAATGTGTTTTTTCATCGTCGTCATCCTTCAATTCTTAATGGGTTGGGGCAAGAACAGAAGTGGTTGCTTCCTCGCCTTGCTTGGTAGTTATTAAAACAAGGCACAGTGGCAACAAAGGGGCGCAAAAATGGAAAAACAAAGGGCAATTATGGCAACAAAGTGGCAAGCCTGAGCACCAACTTAACAGGCTTTAAAACAAGGAGTTAAAGCAACACTTGTAAGTCGTTGTAGGTCGGGCTTCCAGCCCGACAAAAGAGCCTCATTGTTGAGATGTCGTTGTAGGTCGGGCTTTGCCGCCATAGTTGTAGGTCAGCCTTCAGGCTGACAAAAATACCCTATTGCCGAAACGCCCTTGTAGGTCGGGCTTTGCCGCCAGGGATGGCGGTAGTAGAGCAATGCAGGAGCAATTGCCGATAAGCCCGACAAAAGAGCAACATTGGTTAAATTTGTCGACGCAAAGCATCGACCTACAAGGCTAAAGCCTCGCCCAAAGTACCAAGCGACAAGGTGCAAACACCCGGCCACAGCACCTGTAACTGGGCGCTAAAGCGCTGACTGTCGCCACTGGTGAGCAAACGTACTCGACCCGGCGTTGCGCTGGGCTGCGTTCCTAACTGCGTTCCTAACTGCGTTCCTAACTGCGTTCCTAACTGCGTTCCTAACTGCGTTCCTAACTGATAGCTTGGCGCTAAACGGCGCTGCAATTGCAAGGCCACCGCCTGCTCCGTGGTGATAAGGCTAACGCCCGAGGGCAGAATGCGTCTTAGCAAGGGGGCAATAAAGGCGTAATGAGTGCAGCCCAAGACCAGCACATCCACCCCCTGGCTCAGTAGAGGCTCACAATAACGGCGCAATAGTGCCTCCGTGTGATCACCGTCGAGATGCAGGGCTTCTATGGTCGCCGCCAATTCGGGACAAGGTTGAAAAACAATGCGCCCCAGGTCTTCGGCCTGTTGCCGGCACAGGCGCTGAAAGCTCTGCGACGCTATGGTACTGGGGGTGGCCAGCACGCCAATAACGCCACTTTTGCTTTGCTGCAATGCCGGTTTCACGCCGGGCTCGACGCCAACTATAGGTAAGGAGTAATGCGCCCGCAGTGAGCCAATGGCCGCCATGGTGGCGGTATTACAGGCCACCACCACCGCCTTGGCGCCCTGGGTCGCCATATAGTCGACTATGGCATGGCAGCGCCCGCGTATTTCGTCCTGCGTTTTACTGCCATAGGGCATAAAGCCAGAGTCGGCGATATAAAGCAGGTCTTCGCTCGGCAGCAATTGATGCACCGCCTGGGCCACGGCAAGGCCGCCGACGCCGGAGTCAAAAATACCTATCGCTTGCTTATTCATAGCCGAGTACACATTACTTAGGGCAAAACCTTTGGGTGGCAAATTTTAGGGCCTTTGACGGTCAAAGCCAAGTCCAATCACGGCATCACCCTCTTTCCTCTCGCACGCCTTCGGCAGAACCTTCGGTATAACCTTGCCTAAATGCCAATAGCTGCTAAAAATTAATGCTTACTGCGCGTAAATTCAAAGAGTAATACGCATTCCATTTTCATAATCAAACACCGCATCAGGGAGAGTCCCCAATGAGTAAGGATGTATATATCACGGTTCGTATTAATGATAAGTGTCAGCCCATAGACCGCGGCGACACCTATGAAGACCCATTGGATGAGGTATTGCAGCGACTGCAATTGGGGGAAGTCACGGGTGCCGGCACCCAGCTAAATGCAGAAAACCAGATTGAATATTGTGAGCTTGACGTCTTGGTCAGCGGCGATATCGACCAGGCCAAGCGCGCCATTATCGACACCCTGGAAGGGATCGGTTTGCCAAAGGGCTCCAAGCTGTTTATTGACCGCGACGAATTTGCCATCGGCAATCATGAGGTGCTGGCCCTGCATTTCGATAACCTCACCCTGCCCGAGACCATTTACGAGCAGCACGATATCAACGATGTGCTCGCCGAAGTAGAAACCCTGCTCGCCCACAGCGGCAAACGCAATTGCCACAGCAGCACCCATCACGAAACCATCGTCTACTATGGCGGCCCCTGCTTTACCACCATGGAGCAGCGCATCCTCGACTATGTGCGCCAACACCCGCTGTGCCAAAACGGCAGGATCACCCAGGCGGCGTAAGTAGCTAGGATTGAATTAAAAAGGGTGACGCTTAGGTCACCCTTTTTATTAATCTTGTCTTTTGTGGGAAAGCCTAACAATACTGCCCACAGGCGAAGCCGCAGCTCCAGGCGTATTGGAAGTTGTAGCCGCCGAGCCAGCCGGTGACGTCGGTGACTTCACCGATAAAGTACAGGCCCGGGGCCTTTTTCACTTCAAAGGTTTTTGAGCTTAGTTCGTCGGTGTCTACGCCGCCCAGAGTTACCTCTGCGGTGCGATAACCTTCGGTGCCGTTTGGTTTGATTTGCCAGTTGTGCAGGTAGTCGTGTAGCGCGGCGATTTGGCCGTGCGTGAGCTGATTGATGTTAGCATCGGGAATGGCCTTGGTGTCGTGCAGCATTTCTACAAAGCGTTTCGGTAAAATGGTCGCCAAGGCATTTTTCAATGACTTTTGTGCGCTTTGCTGGCGTTGTTGTTCTAACCATTCGGTGATGTTTAGGGTAGGAAGTAAGTTAATACTCACTGCCTGCCCTGCGCGCCAAAATGAGCTAATTTGCAAAATGGCCGGGCCAGATAAGCCGCGGTGAGTAAAGAGAATATTCTCGCGAAATTGGGTACCGCACTCGCTTGTCACCAGGCAATCGGCGCTGATACCCGAGAGGCCATCAAAACGGTCTTTATCATGCTGGTGCAGGGTAAATGGCACCAAGGCAGCCATGGTAGACAACACCTTTAACCCGAACTGCTCGGCAATTTTATAACCGATTGGCGTGGCGCCGAGTTTCGGCATGGTAAGGCCACCGGATGCCACCACCAGGGATTCACATTCATAGGTGTGCGTGCCCGTTGTGACTATGTAGCCTTGCTCGGTTTTTTCCACGCCGATGACTTCGCTGCGCAACTGCACGCTTACGCCCGCCCATTCACATTCGGTCATAAGAATATCGACAATGTCTTGGGCGCTGTTATCACAGAACAATTGGCCGAGGGTTTTGTGGTGGTATTGCAGACCGTGGCGGTCGACCAGGTCGATAAAGTCGCGCTGGGTGTAGCGACTCAAGCAGGATTTTACGAAGTGCGGGTTGGCACAGAGGTAATTTTCAGGGCTGGCATTTTCGTTAGTAAAGTTACAACGACCACCGCCGCTGATCAGGATCTTACGGCCGGGCTTTTTGCCCATATCGACCACCACTACATCGCGGCCACGGTAACCCGCTTGCGCTGCACACATTAAACCCGCAGCACCGGCACCAATAATCACCACATCTTTTTTAATCACAGCATCACCCCTAGAAAAACCGCCGCTATTCTACCAAGCCAGGGCCGACAAAGATATTTACCCGGGTTAATTAAACGCGCCGAATGCCAGACAAGGGCACCGAGTTTAAACTCAGGTTGAAATTGCACCCAAAGCAACAATAGAACAAGAATCAACCAGCAAAAACCAATACAAAAGAACCAACAAAATCAAAAATAAAGATACTAACAGATTAATTTTAAACGTATATACGGCCAGATATAACAACCAGTACCCCTTTTATACCCAAAAGTTATTGCAATAATATTAACAAATAATTTACCATCCTCTTCGAAGTGTACTATTTGGGTACAAACTAAAAATAAATGGGGACTCTTATGACAACTAGAAAAACACTCCTCGCGCTAGCTATCCCGATGGCTCTTAGCTCATCGGCCCTCTACGCGAATGACATTCAAGAAGTGACGGCGCCGCAACAGGCGACACTGGCACAAACTCAGGCCAAACTAAAAGGCCAATCGCCATTAACCACACGCTTTATCATCAAGTACAAAGACAACGCCGAGCTAGGCACCAGTGCTGCGACCATGCCGGGCAATGGCAAGGCCCGTGCGAAGAAGTTTGTTGATGGCTTTAAAACTAATCGTGGCCAGGCTCGCGCTCAATATGTGCGAGAAATGGCCCTGCAAAATCACCACGTGATCCGTGCTGATAAGAAATTATCGGCGCAAGAAGCACAGCAGTTCATGCAAGACATGGTTGCCAGCGGCGAAGTGGAATACATCGAAATCGACCAGATGTTAAAGCCGTTCGCTACACCGAACGACCCACGCTACAGCGATCAGTGGCACTACTATGAAGCGGCTGCAGGCATTAACGCACCAGCGGCATGGGACTTTGCAACCGGTGCCGGTGTAACCGTGGCCGTGCTTGATACGGGTTACCGCCCACACGCCGACTTAAACGCCAATATCCTCCCTGGTTATGACATGATCTCTGACACCTTCGTTGCCAACGATGGCGGCGGTCGTGATAGCGATGCTAAAGACCCAGGTGATGCGGTAACTGCGAACGAATGTGGTTACAGCCATAATGCCAGCAGCTCTAGCTGGCACGGCACTCACGTAGCGGGTACGGTAGCGGCCGTTGCCAACAATGGCGAAGGGGTAACGGGTGTTGCCTATGACGCCAAAGTTGTGCCGGTTCGTGTACTGGGTAAATGTGGTGGTTTAACATCAGACATCGCCGATGCCATCGTATGGGCCTCAGGTGGTTCGGTATCGGGCGTACCAGCCAATGCTAATCCAGCGGATGTGATCAACATGAGTCTTGGTGGCAGTGGTTCATGTAGCTCTACTACACAAAACGCCATCAACCAGGCACGTGCCAACGGCACCGCGATTGTTATCGCCGCCGGTAACGACAACGACAACTCGGCAAACTACAACCCGGGTAACTGTAGCGGCGTAATCAACGTGGCCTCGGTTGGCCGTAACGGTGGTCGTGCTTATTACTCAAACTATGGTTCAAACATCGACGTGGCGGCTCCGGGTGGCGCACAAAGCTTTGCCAACGACCCTGAAGGTATCTTGTCTACCCATAACTCAGGCTCAACTTCACCTTCAAGCGACAGCTACCACTACTCACAAGGCACCTCAATGGCGGCACCTCACGTAGCAGGTGTGGCTGCGCTTATCAAACAAGCCAAACCCACGGCAACACCGGATGAAATCGAAAGCATCCTGAAGTCGACCACCAAGGGCTTTAGCGCAACCTGTACCAGCTGTGGTACCGGTATCGTTGATGCGGCGGCTGCGGTTGCTCAGGCAAGCGGCGGTACAACGCCACCACCAAGCGGCGGCAATGAGCTGACTCCCGGCACAGCAGAAACTGGTTTAAGCGGCGCAGCCGGCTCTGAAACAAGCTACACCATGACGGTACCTTCGGGCGCCACTAACGTGACCTTCACCACCAGCGGCGGCAGCGGCGATCTGGACATGTATGTTAAAGCGGGCAGCGCTCCAACCACATCAAGCTATGATTGCCGACCTTACCAAAACGGTAACAACGAAACCTGTAGCATCGACAACCCAACGGCGGGCACTTACTACGTGATGCTGCGCGGTTACAGCGCCTACAGCAATGCATCGCTATTGGGTGAGCTAACCACCTCGGGTGGTGGCACGGGCACAGGTGGTGGCGGTACCGTCTCCGATATTTCAGCATCTGCGGGTCAGTGGAAACACTACACATTAGAAGTGCCTGCAGGCATGATCACCTTGGATGTCAACATCTCAGGTGGTACAGGTGATGCCGACCTATTTGTTCGCTTTGGCGCACAGCCTACGGCCAGCAGCTATGACTGTCGTCCTTATAAAGGCGGCAACAACGAAAGCTGTAGCTTTAGCAACCCACAAGCGGGTACCTGGCATATTAGCCTTAATGCTTACCAGACCTTCTCTGGTGTGACATTAAACGCGCAATATAACCCTTAGGATATTCTCCTACCCAGCAAAAAGGCCGCTTGATGCGGCCTTTTTTATGCGTGCAAAACTAGCCCTAATTACAGGTTAGTCAGTACATGCTCGGCTTTAGATACTTCAAACTGCTTGTCTTCTTCCACAAACAGCTGGGTAACCACGCCATTGTCTACCACCATGGCATAGCGTGTAGAACGCACGCCACCGAAGTCACCCGTGTCTTTATCCAGCCCCAGGGCCTTGGTAAAGCTGGCATCGCCATCGGCCAACATGCGAATACGATCGGCATTCTGGCTCTCGCCCCAGGCCTTCATAACAAAGGCATCGTTCACCGACACACACATGACTTCATCAACGCCTTTTGCAGTAAACTCTTCGCGCAGCACAACAAAGCCTGGCAAATGCGCCGCCGAGCAGGTCGGTGTAAAAGCGCCGGGTACGGCAAACAGTACCACTTTTTTATTGGCGAACAACTCGTCGGTAGTGAAATGGTTCAGCCCCTGCTCGCCTAGTTGTGTCAGGCTTGCGGCTGGAATTTTTTGACCTTGGGCAATCATAATGACTTCCTTTTTGGTTATAGAATCAGGGTATATCTTGGGCCATTCTTACGCTTTTAAACCCAGACTAAGACGAATTTGCTGCAAGCTTTACCGGGTGGCTGTTGCGTAAATATAGAGACGCGTCTGCTTATCTCTTAGATCAATATTAATGCACGCGGAATATTAAGTCTTTATGGCAAGAGAATGAAAAAAACAAAACCCGGATATTCCCGGGTCTGTGAAGCCGTTATTTCATGGCCGCATTCACGTACACATCGAAACGGTTTTTCTTGGTCTTGATCTGAGTGCTGGGGGTGCGTTCGTTTAAAAACGGCGCATAATCCGGGCGTTTAACCACCACCCTTTTGCTCGCCAGTTGCAGCGCCGGCGTCAGCAGATCATCGGCATCACCGTCATCCCCCACCAGGGATTGGAATACCCGCATTTCCTTTTTGACCAGAGCGGATTTTTCCCGGTGTGGGAACATGGGATCGAGGTACACCACATCAACTTCCCCCTCGGAAAGGGGTTGCTTCTCTAACAGCACATGGCTGCTGCCATGATGCAGATGCATACGCTCCTTCATCCAGGGGCCGATTTCCGCATCCAGGTAGGCGCGTTCCAAGCCATCATACAGCAGGGCCGCGACCACGGGGTGGCGTTCAAACAAGGTGACCTTGCAGCCGAGCGAAGCCAGTACAAAGGCGTCTCGGCCAAGTCCGGCGGTGGCGTCGAGCACATGGGGCGTGGCGCCCTTATTCAGGCCTACGGCCTTGGCAATGGCCTGACCCTTGCCGCCACCAAACTTACGGCGGTGAGCCGCGGCGCCTTCAACAAAGTCGACACGAATGGGCGTGAGCTTAGGCTCGTCACGCTTGCATAAGGCCAATCCCAACTCATCGTATTGCAGGTAAAATTGCTCATCGAGTGGACATTCGTCCAACTTAAAGCGCTGGCTTAGGGTATCGCAATAGGCTTGCGCGGTATCGATACGGCAATAGATGTGCACGACTTTCTCCGTGGAAATGGCTGTTGTGGGAGTATGATATCAGGATTTTTAGCCGCACCGATCACTTAAATACAGTGAAAAGTGCGGCTAAATATTTGGCTACGCCATTGGCAATGCTTTCGGCAAAGTCTTAAGCGGCAATGCCACTGTGACGCAGCAGGGCATCCACGCTTGGCGCACGGCCACGGAAACGCTCAAACAACACCGCCGGCTCTTCCGAGCCACCCTGCTCAAGGATATGAGTTAAGAAGGCACGGCCGGTGTCTGCGTTAAAGATACCCTCTTCCTCAAATTTAGAGAAGGCATCGGCCGAGAGTACTTCCGCCCATTTGTAAGAGTAGTAACCTGCACTGTAGCCACCGGCAAAAATGTGGCTAAAGCTATGCTGGAAACGATTAAAGCTTGGCGCCTTAACAACCGACACCTGCTCACGCACGCGATCGAGAATGGCCTGAATTTCGCTGCCCTTGCTCGGGTCGTAGTCCGCATGAATATGAAAATCAAACAAGGAGAACTCAAGCTGGCGCACCATCTGCATCGCCGACTGGTAGTTCTTCGCCGCCAATAGCTTATCCAACAGCTCCTTCGGCAAAGGCTCATGAGTTTCATAATGACCCGAGATAAAGGCCAGCGCCTCCTGCTCGTAACACCAGTTCTCTAAAAACTGACTTGGGAGCTCCACCGCATCCCAGGCGACACCGTTAATGCCGGCAACGGCGGCGGCATCGACCTGAGTCAGCATATGGTGCAAACCATGGCCAAATTCATGGAACAGAGTGACCACTTCGTCATGGGTAAACAGCGCCGGCTTATCGCCCACCGGACGGTTAAAGTTACACACTAAGTAGGCCACCGGAGTTTGCAATTGTCCGCCTAAACGCACCTTGCGGCCCATGCAGTCGTCCATCCAGGCGCCGCCACGTTTGTGCTCACGGGCATAGAGGTCGAGGTAGAAGCGACCACGCAGGGTATCGCTGCTGTCGTAAATCTCGAAAAAGCGTACGTCTTTATGGTAGGTATCAAATTCTTTTTGCTCTTCAACACGAATGGCAAACAGCTTTTCAACGGTTTTAAACAAGCCGCTCAGAACCCTGTCTTCGGGGAAGTACGGACGCAGTTGCTCGTCGCTGATGGCATATTTTTCCTGCTTTAGCTTTTCGCTGTAATAGGCATAATCCCAGGCTTCCAGCGCCGTTACACCGTGAGTTTGCTCGGCATAGCTGCGCAGCTCCTCTAAGTCTTGTTGCGCCTGCGGCTTAGACTTGGCGGCCAGGTCATTAAGGAAGCCAAATACCTGCTCCGTTGAGTCGGCCATCTTGGTTGCCAGTGACTTTTGGGCATAATTCTCAAAGCCTAACAACTGCGCCAGTTCATGACGTAGTTTCAGCTCTTCGTCCATAATAGCGCTGTTGTCATATTCACCGGCGTTAGGGCCCTGATCCGAGGCGCGGGTAACAAAAGCGGTGTAGGCTTCTTCACGTAGTTCGCGGTTATCCGCATGGGTCATGATCGGCAGGTACGAGGGGATATCCAGGGTAAACAACCAGCCTTCTAATTCTTTGCTTTGGGCGGTATGAGCCGCCAGGTCTTTTGCCGACTCGGGCAAACCGGCCAGCTCACTTTCGTCGGTGATATGCTTTTGCCAGGCCAAGGTGGCATCCATTACATTGTTGCCGAACTTGGCGCTCAGCTCGCTCAGGCGACTGACGATTTCGCCATAGCGCTTTTTATCTTCGTCATTCAGAGCTATGCCCGAGAGTTTAAAGTCACGCAGGGCGTTGTCTATGACCTTCTTTTGCGCCTTACTTAGGCGAGTGTATTCATCGCTGTTGGCCAGTGCCGTATAGGCATCGAACAGACCCTGATGCTGACCCACAAAGGTGCTGTATTCGCTCAACAGCGGCAATACCGCGTCGTACGCTTCGCGCAGCTCAGGGGTGTTTACCACCGAGTGCATATGGGAGACGGGTGAAAATAAGCGGCCCAGTTTGTCATCGGCCTCTTCCAGAGGCATCACCAGACCTTGCCAGGTAAAATCCTGCGCTTCAAGAACCTGGGCTATGGTGTCTTTACATTCTTTGATGCCATGCTCGACGGCTGGTTGCACATGCTCGGGCTTAATTGTTGAAAACGGTGGTAAGCCTTCGAGGGCAATCAAGGGGTTGGTCATAACTGAGTCTCATAATACGATTAATACCTACATTCTTGGGGCAATACGGCAAAATACAAGTGCAGATCAGCGCCTTCATTTCTGCTATGGTATGGCAAACCAAATATGACAGTAAAAGTTCATAGGAATAAACAACATGTCTCAACACTTTGATTATATTTGCATCGGTGGCGGCAGTGGCGGTATCGCCTCGGCTAACCGTGCCGCCATGCGCGGTGCTAAGGTGGCCCTGATTGAAGCCACTCATCTGGGCGGCACCTGCGTAAACGTGGGCTGCGTACCGAAAAAAGTAATGTGGCACGGCGCCCAAATTGCCGAAGCCATTAAACTCTACGCACCGGATTATGGCTTTGATGTTGAGCTAAAAGACTTTAACTGGCAAAAGCTGGTAGAAAGCCGCGAGGCCTATATCGGCCGCATCCACCAGGGCTATAACAAATACCTGGCCAGCAATGGCGTTACCGTGATCAATGGCTTTGCCAAGTTTGTCGATAACAAAACCGTAGAAGTGAACGGCGAGCACTATAGCGCCGACCATATTCTTGTGGCCGTGGGTGGTCGCCCGACCATTCCTAATATTCCCGGCGCCGAGCATGGCATCGACTCTAACGGCTTCTTTGAATTAAACGAGCAGCCAAAACGCGTTGCCGTCGTGGGCGCCGGCTATATCGCCGTAGAAATTGCCGGTGTATTAAATAGCCTGGGCACAGAGACTCACCTCTTTGTTCGTCGCCATGCGCCGCTGCGCACCTTTGATGGCATGCTGGTTGACACCCTGGTCGAGGTAATGAAAAAAGAAGGCCCGACCCTGCACACCGAGTGCTCACCGAAAGAAGTGGTTAAAGAAGCGGATGGCAGCCTGACCCTACACTTCGAAAATGGTCACAGCCAGAATGTCGACCAGGTGATCTGGGCCATTGGCCGCACACCAACCACGGACGCCATTAATATTGCCGCGGCGGGTGTGGAAGTGACCGAGTCTGGTTATGTGAAAGTCGATGAATACCAAAACACAACGGCCGAAGGCGTGTATGCGGTGGGCGATATTATCGAAGGCGGCATCGAGCTGACGCCGGTGGCGGTTAAGGCCGGCCGTATTCTTTCCGAGCGCCTGTTTAATGATGAGCTGCCTAATGATATGAAGATGGACTATAACCTGGTCCCTACCGTGGTCTTTAGCCACCCGCCCATCGGCACCATAGGCCTAAGCGAAGAGCAGGCCATTGCCGAGCACGGTGAGGACAATATCAAGGTGTATACCTCAAACTTCGCCGCCATGTATACCGCAGTGACTCAGCACCGTCAGCCTTGTGCCATGAAGCTGGTATGCCTGGGCAAGGAAGAGAAGATCATCGGCCTGCACGGCATAGGGTTTGCCGTGGACGAAATGATCCAGGGCTTTGCCGTGGCGATGAAGATGGGCGCAACCAAGGCCGACTTTGATGCGGTGGTGGCGATACACCCGACCGGTTCGGAAGAGTTTGTTACCATGAGATAAGAGTAAGCAAACGATTCATCCATGAAGCAGGGTCCTGTCAGCACTCCCTGCTTCCACCTCGATAAACGCGAAGCTGTGTTTCGTGTTTTATCTCACCCATCTATGGCGGTGTGCCCGACTCCTCGAAGAATTCACTTCCTTCAAAAGGCGCGAGTGAAAAGAAATTAAAAACTCCTGCCTACCATTAGACGCGCGCATCAAGTGGTATAACTAACTATTTAGCTATTACTCCGATTTGTTCAATAATGTAATAAAAAACATAATAGGTACAATGGAGAAGCTGGCATTCACTAATTTAGAACCATGCGATATATCTAAAAAAAATCATAAGGTTATGAGTTTATTATTTCCCATGTTTTAATATCAAAAGCATAGTATGTCAGTTGGTAGCCACAATGAACTTTAATACCGTACAAAATAGCATAAATGAAATCCTATCAGTCAAGCGCAGGTATGTAATACCTCGTAACCAACGCGAGTTTAGCTGGGAAAAAATGCAGCTAGATGAATTTTGGGATGATGTAACTCGTAATATCGAGTACAACCCAACAACTGGTGATTTTAATTTTAATGAGTACTTCTTGGGAACCATCGTTTTGGCTGGAAGCGAATCATCTTCTGTTTTAGAAGTTATCGACGGTCAGCAGCGCTTAAGTGTAATTACTATAACTCTATCTCTTATTTCCAGACAGCTAAGAGAGATGGGGTACGAGAATGCGGCAAATGATATTTTCAATGACTACATTGTAACTAATGTTTCCACGGAAAAGTTAAGTAAAGACTCGAAAAGAGTTGCAAAGCTAGAAAAAACGAATGACAACAACTTCTTTACACTTAAGTTCCAAGGAGAGAAGGATCATGAACCAAGTGTTGTTTTCGAAGAAGATGACAAGCTACTTTATGCTGGTAACTACATCAAACGGAAACTAGGCCGAGGTGCTGCTTGTGAATTACTCAACAAAAAAAGAAAAGGTGTTAAGTATACAGAAGAAGAGTACGTCAGCTGCTTAGATGCAATACAAAAAATGCTAACTAACTATTTAACAGTAGTGCGTATCTCTGTAGGGACAGAAGAGGATGCTTACGATATTTTCGAGATTCTCAATGCTCGAGGCATTAGCCTAACGTCAATCGACCTTATCAAAAATAAAATATTACAGTATTGCACCGAAACCTACCCATTAGATTTCGCCAAAAAACAATGGACTGATATTGATGAGGAGCTAAAACAAAGAAATGCGAAACTAACGCTCGTGGATTATGTTCGCACGTTTTGGTTGGCAAACAATGCATATGTTGGACAAGATGGCCTCTACCGAGCGTTCAAAAAGTTAATCGCTGGCTCTCCAGAAAACAAAGCACAGTCATTTTTGGATGAGCTTCACGAAGGAGTTAAAGATTACACTAAGATTTGTGAACCTCAGATTGAAGATTGGAAAACACAAGATCAGAAAGCGATATATCAATGCTTGAAAGCTTTGACGATTATCGATGTATCTGTACCACGCCCCTTAATTATGAGCGCTATGTATCTTAGGAGCCATAAAAGCAGAGCTTTTACACAGTCTGATTTTATAGGGTTACTCAACAAAATCGTCACCTTCCACTTTAGATACAATGCCATATGTAAACTAAAGCCATCAGGCTGGGACCAGAATTACAGCTCTTGGGCTATCCAGTTAAGAAAATGTACAAATAAACGTGATGTTAAAAGTTTACTCAACGATGTTTATGCAAAATTAGACGATAGGATGCCTACAGTTTCTGAGTTTACAACTAAATTTTCCCAAAACTTGTGGTTTACCAATAAGAAAGCATCACAGAAGAATCTCATTAGGTTTATTTTCGACCGTATCGAATGTAAAAAGAGGAAGACTGGTGAATTAACCGCCCATCTATACACACTTGAGCATGTGAGCCCACAAAAAGATAACCGGGATTACGTCGGTTTGGTTGGGAACCTACTCCCATTATGCTCAGAAATAAATGGTGATATTGATGACAAAGCTCCGAAAGAAAAGCTGGATTTCTACAGAAAATCAGAGCTACTACTGGTGAAGGAGTTTGTTTCTTTAGTTGAGAGTGGTGAATATAACTTGAATGATTGGGATGACAAACAAGTATTCAAGAGAACTG
Source organism: Pseudoalteromonas sp. T1lg76 (assembly GCF_002964725.1). Taxonomy (NCBI): domain Bacteria; kingdom Pseudomonadati; phylum Pseudomonadota; class Gammaproteobacteria; order Alteromonadales; family Pseudoalteromonadaceae; genus Pseudoalteromonas; species Pseudoalteromonas sp. T1lg76. The sequence goes on along the minus strand of NZ_PQCE01000012.1, from coordinate 34,789 downwards.
AATCTATCGCAGACCTAGCTTACAAACTAGTTTGAATAAACCTCGGCCAATTACTGCCTGACAGTAAGAGGAAAGAAGTCCATCTACAACAGGGAGTCTGTTAGCGCTCCCTGTTTTCAAATTGGGAGCCAGTGCAGACTGCCGGTATCAATTACAGATTAACCCGGCTTAGCGGTTTAACCTCGTTCCTTTTCCGCCAGATAACTCCCCAGCACTAAACGCAGTTCATTCACCGTTGCCTCGACGCTGCTTGGCTCGAGCAAAAATGCTTGCTGCATGGTACCGGCGGTGATGTTCTGGACCATAATCGCCAGAAATTGACTGTCTTGTGGCGATAAATCAGGGTTGCGCAAGGCCACTATCTTGGTCATAAAGAGGATAAATTCGGAGTTTTTATGAGGCTGACGCACCTCTTGTACAACCGGTAAATAGTCGCCGTGCTGCCACACATAATTGGCAAAGGGCAGCAACAACTTATCAACCAGCTCATAGGGAGACAGGGTTAACCACAGCTGATCATCCACCTCTTCCAGGGTACGCACAATATCACCGATGGACTCTTCGTGTCGCTCGAACAAGGCCTTGAGTACCGCATCCCGGTCGGAGAAGAAATGATAAAGGGAGCCGATAGAGGTGTGTGCCATTTTCGCCAGGTTCTGCATGGTCAAGTTTGCCAATCCATCCGCTTCAATTATTTTGGCGGCGGCATCTAGTAACATTTGCACACGGCGAAATCCCCTTTCCTGCTGGGGAGTGCGTGGGGCTGTGCTTTTAGCATTCGAATTTGTCATAGACTCTTTTACTGACTTGGGTCCTGCTGGACATTAAAAACATTTGAGCACAACCGAGCGATGAAAAACAAGAAAATTAGATGACACCCTCTAGTTTTAAAACTAGAATACCCCCTCTATTTTATTACTCTAGTTGCGAGCAATGCGTTATGAGTATCTGGTACCTACTATGCCTGCTGTCGACCCTGGCAGTATTAATCGCCTTCAGTAACCAGTTTCTGGTGAAAACTCAGCCCACCATTGCCATCACGGCCGGGTCCTTGTTGATGTCGATGCTACTTATTCTTGCCGGTAAGGTCTTTGGTACCGACGCCACACAGGAACTCTTTAACTTGGTTGCCGAAATAGATTTTAAGCAATTTCTACTGGATGGCGTCCTGGGGGTGTTACTCTTTGCCGGAGCGCTGGAAATTGACCTTAGGGTGATGAAAAAGCAACGCAAAGAAATAGCCGTCCTGGTGCTGTTTTCAACCCTGGTCTCTACCTTTATCGTGGCTTATCTCAGCTATCAGTTACTGGGCTTTATGGGTTGGCCCGTGCCCTTTATCTACTGCTTACTTTTTGGGGCGCTGATCAGCCCTACCGACCCCATCGCCGTGCTGGCCATCATCAAGCAGATGAAGGCGCCGGAAAACATTTCCATTCAGGTAGAGGGCGAGTCGCTGTTTAATGACGGTGTCGGCCTGGTGCTGTTTACCACCATTTTAGCCGTGGCCTTGTCGGGCACCGCGCCGACCGCAGCCGGGGTTGCCCACCTGTTTTTGGTCGACGCAATTGGCGGCATCGCCTTTGGCCTGGTACTCGCCTTGGTCTCCCATGTACTGATCATAAAAAGCCGTGAAGCCAATATTCGCCTGCTGCTCACCATCTGTATTCCCACCGCCGGCTTTGCCACCGCGAATCTGCTCGGAATATCCGGGGCCTTGGCCATGGTGGTCAGTGGTATCTTTATTGGTAATGTAACCCGAGGAAAAGCGGCGACCATGTCGCGCTACACCAGCGTTCGCAACGTTCGTAACTTCTGGCATGCCATCGAAGGCGCCTTAAATGCGCTCTTATTCCTCTTGATTGGCCTGCTGTTAGTCACTCTGCCCTTTACCTGGGAAGAAATAAGCATTGGCTTACTCATGATACCCATTGTCCTGCTGGCGCGTTTTATCAGTGTATCGCTGCCCTACCTCGCTTTTCGCCGCTTCCGCCAGTACGACGTGAACGCGGTGCGCATTCTCACCTGGGGTGTTTGCGAGGCGGACTCGCGCTGGCCATGGCGGCCTCCATTCCTGCGGGCCAGGCCGTAGTTAATGGCGCGGATATTAAAACCCTGTTGGTGACCTTAACCTACGTGGTGGTGATCTTCTCCATTATTGTTCAGGCATCCACCATTCGCCCCCTGATCGAGGGCAGTATCCGCGCCTCGGCAAACAAGGATTCCTGAACTCAGGCACACGTTCAGGGTTAATCTAGGCTCACCCAGATTAGCCCTGGTCCTTCTTCGGCAAACGCCGCCCCAGCAACCATTCGTTTTTTTAGAATGGTAAGCGCTAATTTTACTAATTTTCGTTCTTATAAATTGAGTCTATTATTTCCTTATCGCAACACAGAGACCTAATTAAGGAAACGAAGATGAACTTACACACACTTATTAACAGCAACGAGACTCTCACCAACATCAGTGCCCTACTCGCGCGCTTTGGTTTAACCGCACTCTTTGTGCTTACCGGCTTAAGTAAAATCGAATTCTACGATGCCACGGCCCAGTACATGGCCTCGGTTGGTGTCCCCGGTATGTTACTGCCGCTGGTTATTTTATTGGAGGTCGTTGGCGGCATCATGATTATTGCCGGCCTGCTGACTCGCTTAACGGCCTTGGCCTTTGCACTCTTTAGTGTGGTGAGCGCCCTGCTGTTCCATTTTCAGCTTGACGACCAAACGCAGTTTTTAATGTTCTATAAGAACATCGCCATTGCCGGTGGCTTCCTTGCCCTGGCGGCCTCGGGAGCGGGCAAATTCAGCCTGGATGCGCTGCTAAGTCGCCGTCAGGCCAAATAACCGCAAATGAATCAACGGCCCGCACCCTGCGGGCCTTTTTGCCGCTTATCAGCCGGGTAATACCTTTCTTTTTACCCAGCGCATGTTAGGGTTAGGCTATGATTAATCGTCCTTTTTAGCTCATGCTCAGGATCACCTTAGAACAGTGGCGGATGTTTCGCGCCGTCGTCGAATCTGGCGGCTTTAATCAGGCCGCACAGAGCGTGCACAAAAGCCAATCAAGCGTTCACAGTGCGGTCGCAAAAATTGAGGCCGCCTTCGGCGTTAAGCTCTTTCATATAGAGGGGCGGCGCACCGTACTCACCGACGCCGGAAAAATGCTGCTCAGACGCGCCGAATATTTGTTGGAAGAAGCGGCCAAGGTCGAAGCCATAGGCCACACCTTGGGCGACGGCATTGAGTCGCGTCTGCGCATCGCAGTCGACCAAACCCTGCCACAGCATCTTCTCTATGCCGTGCTCGAAGCCACCAGCAGCCAGTATCCGTTATTACGCATTGAGTTGTTTGAGTCCATTTTGACCGGCGCTTTGGAGTTAGTGCAAAACGATCAGGTAGAACTGGCTGTTTCCCCCTACTCTGGCGATGGCTTTAGCGAACAGCTTTGCAGTATCGACTTTATCGCCGTGGCACACCCGCAGCATGCACTGCATCATCTGGGCCGAGCGCTGACCCGTGAAGATTTAAAAGCCCACCGCCAAATAGTTGTCCGCGACTCAGCCCTTCAGGGGAAACAAGATGCCGGCTGGCTGGGTGCCGATCAGCGTTGGACGGTTAGCCAGATCAACACCTCCATCGACATGATAGGCAATGGCCTGGGCTTTGCGTGGTTACCCAAGCATGCCATTACCCCTGCCCTTGCCGATGGCACTTTAAAACCCCTGCCGTTAAGTAGCGGCGCACAGCGCACCCATCCACTGTATCTCTTGTTTAAAGACGGCGATAACCTGGGGCCGGCGGCACGGACCTTTATTGGCGAGTTACGCAGCCGGGTATAAATCGCAGGCCCAACAAGCGTTCGCTTAAAACGAACGATATGTGCTTTTTATACTCATTTTAATCTCTTTAGCGGGATATTAGACTGGCTTCAACACCTCAAGTTTGGAGCACATCTTATGAAATATTTTCGCCAAGCCACTGAACGCGGAACGGTTGATCTCGGTTGGCTAAAAAGCCAACATAGCTTTTCATTTGGCCATTATTACGACCCCGCGCATATGGGCGTCTCGGCGCTCAGGGTAATTAACGAAGACAGAGTTCAGCCCGGGCAAGGCTTCGACACCCATGGCCATCGCGATATGGAAATTATCTCCTATGTGATCAGTGGAGCCTTAAAGCATAAGGACAGCCAGGGCAATGAATTTATTGTTCCTGCTGGAGAAGTGCAGCGTATGAGTGCCGGCAGCGGCATTATGCACAGTGAATATAACGCTTCGGACAGCGAACCGGTGCACTTTTTACAAATTTGGATTCTGCCAAAATTCCGAGGCATTACGCCCAGCTATGAGCAGATGCAAGTTCATCAGCACAGTGCAATGACGCCCCTGGTGACGCCGACCGGGGAGCCGGGCACCCTGAGCATAAATCAGGATGCACGCATTTCACGGCTGCAGCTAAAACCGGGAGAGCAATACAAGTTGACTAGCGCCGGTACCGGTTATTTGCACCTGGTAAGCGGCCACGCCCACAGCCAGGAGCTGGCCTTAAACGCCGGCGATGCCTTTGCAACGGAGAAGGATGAAACAGTGACTATTTATGCCGATTCCGCCCTTGAAGCGCTTTGGTTTGAGTTGCCCTAATGACGCTCACCACGCTTCTCGTTATCGCCGCAGTGGTGATGCTCACCGGCATTTCCAAATCGGGATTTGCCGGCGCCCTGGGTGTTTTCGCCGTCCCCTTACTCCTGCTGGTGATGCCCGCCCTTGATGCCATCGCCTTGATGTTGCCGATTCTCATCATTGCCGATGTCTTTAGCTTAAAAAGCTATTGGCGCCAATGGCAAAACGAGCTGATCCGCCTGCTACTCCCCGGCGTGGTTGTCGGGGTCTTGATAGCCCAGTGGCTGATTCAAATTATTCCCGCCGCCTGGCTCAGCGCCGCCATCGCCACCCTGAGCCTGCTGTTTGCGCTGCGCAGCTTATTTTTTGCCAAGATACGTTACGGCTTTTTGGCAAGCGATTGGGGCGGACGCGTTATGGCGACCTTATCCGGACTGGCCAGCACCTTGGTCCATGCCGGCGGACCGCCGTTGATCATTTACTTCACCGCCAAGGCTCTGGCCCCGCGCCAGTATGTGGCCACCGCGGCAGCGCTATTTGCACTGATGAATGGCGTTAAACTCGCGGCCTTTAGTGCCCAGGGACTGCTCACCCTGGACCTGCTGTTCACCGCCTTAGCCTTTGTGCCATTAGCCCTGCTAGGCAATTGGCTGGGAGTGAAAATTCAGCAAAAGTTCAATCCCCAGCATTTTTTACGGGTGATGAACTGGCTCTTGCTGCTGTTGGCCTTAGTCCTCTATGCCAAGCTCATGCTTAGCTAGGGGAGCGCAGACTTCCCCCCCGTTTGCCGCTGGGCGCGCCAAACTTTTTCCTCATTCTCGTGTGCATCCACCATACTGATAGTTTGTCACCCCGATAGGAGCAAAGCCATGGCCCTGAGTCTTCACGTCATTATTTGCAGCGTTCGCCCCGGCAGAGTCGGCCCATCCGTCGCCAACTGGTTTTACGAGTTTGCCAAGGAGCAAGGCAACTTTGATGTTTCCCTGGTGGATATTGCCGCCTTTAACCTGCCCATGTACGACGAACCCAAGCATCCACGCCTGCAGGAATACCAGCATGAACATACCAAGGCCTGGTCGCGCAGTGTGGCCCGGGCCGATGCCTATGTGTTCGTGCTGCCCGAATACAACTTTTGCCCACCCTCGTCCTTCACCAACGCTCTGGATTATGTTTATAACGAATGGAATTACAAACCCTGTGGCTTCGTCAGTTATGGCGGCGTCTCCGGTGGCTTGCGCTCAACCCAGGTCGCCAAACAGTTAGTGACCACCTTAAAGATGATGCCCATGATGGAAAGCGTGATGGTGCAAATGCCCTGGAACCTGCTCGATGAGGATAAACACTTTGTTGCCAATGAACACCATACCGCCTCCGGCAAATCCCTGTTAGAAGAGCTGGAAAAATGGGCCAAAGCGCTAAAAACCATGCGCTGATCTCCAGGCTATTTCCATCACCATACCAGGAGCCAAACCATGAGCATCAAACTCACTAAAACGGCCGACGGCCAATATCGCCAGCAAGTAAAAATCGGCCCACATCGGCTCTTTGCCGATGCCCGTATCGATCCCCAGAGCGACAGCGCGCCGGACCCTCACGACATTTACGACTCGGCCCTGGCGGCATGTAAGGCCATTACCCTGCTTATGTATGCCCAAAGATCGGGGATCCCATTAACGGATGTGGCCGTGGACATCACCCGGGATGCCAGTGAGGAGCGCCAGGGACGCTACCAGTTGCACCTAGACCTTATGCTGGGCGGCGAGCTGGATGCGGCGCAGCGGCAGAAGCTGGCGCAAATTGCCGATAAATGCCCAATCCATAAACTTATGACCCAGGTAGAAACCATCATCACCACGGACTGTAAATAGGAGCCCATATGAGCAATCTAACCAATGACACCCGCAATGACTGTGAGCTAATGGACGCCTGCGGCGCGGTGAAAATGGTGTTAAAGCCCAAGGACACAGATCTGGGCGGTTTTTCCGTGCGTCGGTTGTTACCAACAGCGCAATTAAAAATGATAGGTCCGTGGATCTTTTTCGATCATATGGGCCCGGCCAGCTTTGCCCCTGGCCCAGGCATCAATGTTCGCCCCCATCCCCATATCGGCATTGCCACCGTCACTTATTTGTTTGCAGGTGAGATCCTTCATCGCGATTCTTTGGCCAGTGTGCAGCCCATTAAGCCGGGGGATATCAACCTGATGGTCAGCGGCAGCGGCATAGTCCACTCCGAGCGCGAGCGCCCCGAGGCAACCGCTCACGCACGCAACCTTAACGGCCTGCAACTCTGGCTTGCCCTGCCTAAGGAGCAAGAAGAAATGGCTCCGGCCTTCTATCACTACCCGGCCAGCAGCGTGCCCCTGGTCAATATTGATGGCGTGCCCGTGCGAGTCATGATGGGCAGCGCCTATGGCGTCGAGTCGCCGGTGCACACCTTTTCCAATACCCTGTATTTGGAAGCCGTGCTTAAACCCGGCGAATCATTAACCCTGCCACCATGCGCCGAGCTCGGCCTGTATGTAGTGCGCGGTCATTTAAAAGCGAAAGACACCGACATCCCCGAGCACTGCATGGCGGTGTTTTCCGATACCCATGACATAAGCGCTGGCGTTACGGTCACCGCCAGCCAAGACTCGCGCATCGCCCTTATCGGCGGTGAGCCGCTGGGCAAACGTTTTATCGAGTGGAACTTTGTTTCCAGTCGCAAGGAGCGCATTGAGCAGGCCAAGGACGACTGGCAAAACGGGCGCTTTGCCAAGGTTCCCGACGATGAGCAGGAGTTTATTCCGCTGCCCTAACGAGCATGTGATGTTGCCACTTATCGCCATCCCCTTTCTTTTTTTACCGGCTTGACGCATGCTAGGCCGAGTAAAAACTCTAAGGAGCCGAGAGATGTCCAATCAAGATGCATTTTTAGAACGTTTTCCCAAGGCCTGCGAAATCAAGGTGGCCTGGGGTGATATGGATGCGCTGCAGCATGTAAATAACACCCTCTACTTCAAATACTTTGAAATTGCCCGTATCGATTTTTTAAATCAGGCCGGCATACTTGAACACCTTGCCGCTGAGCAGGTCGGCCCTGTACTGGCCGACAATTACGCCAAATATAAGCGCCCGGTGACCTTTCCCGACACCCTGCTGATCGGCGTCAGTATCAGTGACATAGGCAACAGCAGCTTTACCACCCACTACAGCGTGTTTTCCAGTGCGCAGCAATGCGTAGTGACAGAAGGTCAGGCAAAGTTGGTGATGTTTGACTTCAAAACAATGCAAAAAGCGCCATTGAATGATAGCTTGTTATCATTCCTGCACTTAAACCTAAAGGGCTAATCATGGACTATGCAAAGCTCGGCCGCAGCGGCTTAAAGGTATCACGCGTCTGTCTTGGTACCATGACCTGGGGCAAACAAAACACTCAAAGCGATGCCGATGAGCAACTCAATTATGCGCTTGCTCAAGGCGTTAATTTTATCGACACCGCCGAAATGTATGCCGTGCCACCGAGTCCCGATACCTATGGTAAGACCGAAATCATTATCGGCGACTGGCTTTCTCGCCATAAGGAAAAGCGCAAGGAGCTGGTGCTGGCGACCAAGATAGCCGGCAACGGCTTAAGCTGGGTCCGCGGTGGCGGCGACATCAACAAAGAAGCGGTGATAACAGCCGTCGACCAATCCCTTAAGCGTTTGCAGACCGATTATATCGATCTCTTCCAGTTGCATTGGCCTAATCGCACTTCACCGCATTTCGCCAAGCAATGGCCGGGCATGGTGGATATCAAGAGCGTCGACAAAAGCACCGAGCGCGCGCAAATGCATGCCATTTTAGAGGGGTTAGATACTTGTATTCGCGCCGGTAAAATCCGCCATTGCGGACTTTCCAACGAAACTCCCTGGGGGCTTAGCCAATATCTGGATCTCGCCAAGCAGTATTCGCTGCCAGCCATGGTGTCGATGCAAAACGAGTTTAGCCTGGTGCATGGCAAGGATTGGCCTTATTTAATCGAGCAATGCCATCATGAAGACGTAGCCTACCTGCCCTGGTCACCACTGGCCGGCGGTATGCTTAGCGGCAAGTATCTAGGTGGTGCGCGCCCGGCGGGCTCGCGCTGGACCATAGCCCAGCGCAATGGCTTGTTTCGCGATACCGAGCAAGGCCAGCAAGCGGTGGCTCGCTATCAGGAAATTGCCAAGCAGCAAGGGATTACTGCGGCGCAGCTGGCGCTGGCCTGGTGTAACCAGGTGCAGGGCGTCACTTCGACCATTATCGGCGCCACCAGCATGGCCCAACTGCAGGAAAATATTGACGCCTTTGCGCTTACCCTCGACGAGGAGACCTTGGCGCACATCGATGCGGTATTTAGGGAGTATCCGGCGCCCTACTAGTGCTGACAAAAGCCCCCTAGCGACATAAAAAAGGCTTGCAACACGCAAGCCTTTTTTAACTCTTAGAGCCATTGACGCAGCAACACGGTGAGCGCCAGGAAGGTAAAGGCCACGGCCAGTAATTTATTAATAATTAACTGGTTGCGCTCCAGCCAGGGATAGAAACGCGGATGACTGCAAAGCATGGCCACCACACAGTACCAGAGCGCATCGATAACGGTCGGCGTTGCCACCATCACCGCCTGCTGTTGCCATTGCATCGGCTCGGCGGGAATAAAGGGCGAAAACAGGGCGACAAAGAAAATCGCCAACTTGGGGTTTAAAAAGGCAATGGCAAAGCCGTCTTGAATGGCACCGCGACGCTTGCTGCCCGCAGCTTCTATCTTAAGTTTGGTAGCCCCACTGCGCCAGCTGTTAAAGGCCAGATACAACAAATACAGGGCGCCGGCATAGATCAGGATCTGATACAACAAGGGCACCTGTTGCTGCAAGGTTCCCAGACCTAAAATGGCTAGCAGCGCATACACACCCACACCGAAACCGTGACTTAGGGCGCAGGCAATACCGCCGGAGCGACCACTTTGCAGGCAGTGTTTTAAAACCACGGCCAGACTAGGACCCGGAGACATGGCCCCCATTAAACAAATGCCCACCAAGGCCAGCCAATTTGTTAACTCCATTATTTTTGCCTTTGTTCTTGTATTAATTCAAATAATTGTACCGTGGCCAGGGTGTCATTGATAGCGCGGTGATGCCCTTGTAAATCAATCCCCAACTCCTTGCACAGCTTACCCAGGGAATAAGAGGCATATCCCGGCAGGTGCTTGCGTGCCAAACGCACGGTGCACAGCTTAGGTAGGATCAGGTTTTTGTCGGTACGGGCAAACTCGGCGCGTAAAAAGCCATAGTCAAAATTGACATTATGGGCGACAAAAATGGCCCCTTGTAAAAACTGCCACAGCAACGGGGCAATCTGCGCAAAGGTCGGGGCATCGGCCACCATGGCATTGTCTATGCCGGTCAGCTCGGTAATGTAGCGCGGAATATGGCGCTCGGGGTTGATCAGTGAATGCCAGCGCGCAACCTCCTTGCCATTCACCAACTTGACCGCGGCAACTTCGGTCACCCTGTGGCTATTCTTTTGCCCACCTGTGGTTTCAATATCCACCACCACATAGGGCTGCTCCGGGTTGACCTGCCAGCTTACGCTTTGCACTTGTACCTCGAACCCGGCTCGCTGCAACTGACGTATGGCGAGCAGCTGATTGCGGCGCAGGCTATCGCCCGGTGCCTTTATCTCTTCAAAGCGCAGCTTGCCTTGCGCTATCACCATCAGATCCGGGTAGCCGTCTTTGGCATTGATGAAGTCCTTGGCCATCACGGTTAATTGCGCATAAATGGCCGACAGCGAGGCATGTTCAATCAGAAGCAACAAGGGATCAAGCAGGTTTTCATGCCAGCGAATAAAGGCATTAGGCTGCTGATAATGCCGGGTAGCATTGGCGGTAATATGATGCACCAGCTTGGACTTGGTATCACAGTGTGCAAACAGCGCCGCGATATTGTCCCGGTACATGTGATAGAAACGCCCGTCGCGCAAACTGCTTGGAAATACATCAAACTCGGTGCACACGCCGCCCTGGGCGCTGGTAAAGAGCTCATCCCAAAAACACAGGGCAAAGAGATGAAGCCACAATTGGTTCTCGCAATGCAGCGCCTCGCTACCCTGTTGCCGATATAAATCGATGACACCCTGCTCTACGTGGTGAGAATAGGCCTCGTCTATGGCCAAAGGCTCGCCATGGCGCAATAAATCGGTCAAGGTGCTGGTGCGCTTGCCCTGAAATTTAAGGGCATAAAAGTCCTGGGCAAAAAACAACACCTGCTCGCAGCTGGGATCCTCGATTAAGGCCAACAACCGAGCCTCGACCCAATCTTTGTCACCGCGCTTATAGCGCTGGCGCACCACCAACTCCACCGCCTGAGGGTGTTCGCTCTCGGCCAGCAAATCCAAGGCTAATTGCTCATCACACACCCCCAGGGTCAACAGCTTCTTACCCAGCACATACAAGGACTCATGGCGATAACGCGTCGCCAGCGCTCCCTGTGCCAGCGGCGCCTGGGTTAAGCCAGACGCCAAGACCAGCAACTGGGGTTCTTCCTCCAGGGTTTTCGCCTGAGCGCGCACCTCACCGTAAAAAAACCGCACTTTTAGCCTCGTCGAGCTCGTTAAAGCGAGCCCCAATCTCCCCCTTGTTGGTGCGGCGAATACCCAGATCGCGCAATGAAAACTGTGTCATCGAGCTATTGATACGACCAAAGAAAACAAACAAGAGGTAGTGCAGCACCGAATTATAACTGTGCACTAAATAGCTTAAAAAAAGCTGGCTGTGACGCACATGACCAAAGCACAGGGTTTGCTGGCAATAAGCCAGCCACATCGGCTTTTTCGCGGAGAGGGCAATGCCGGGCAGCTCAAGCTCCTTGCACAGGTTGATCAGCTCCAGCTTAGTGAGAGATTCAAGCCAGGCGGCAAATTCATGCTCCTGCACATGGCGCACCCATTGCCGACGCTTAAGCAGCGCCAACGCCAGCGGCACATGGTCGATTTCCTCGTAATGTAGGCTGCTTTGCTCAACGAAGTCGGACTTGCGATTGTACATGCGCACCAGCACACACTGAGCATGCTCGGGCAGGCTCAGAAATTCATTGATATAGCCGCGCTCGGCATCCGCGCACAGATGCCAGGCATGTTGCTGATGATAATTGAGAAACTCTTTAAAATGCGCCAGGTAATAGCGTGGCGGTAGGACTTTCTTTTCCATGCAAGCACACAGTTAGGTAAAACTAACCGTGAGATTAACACTGTTTATTTATACAGTAAACTTTTGAATTCTAAGACCCTAAAGCGCTTGCCATTGTTTTGTAATCAGGACCTGCTCGTCGAGTAACACCTGTCCCTCGAATACCTGCCCCGTGCGCACCTGCCCCACTCCTTTAGGTGTCCCCGTTAACAACCAATCACCATCTTGCAAGCGCTGCCAATTGGCCAACTCATCAATGGCCGTTTGCACCGGATACAACATCTGCCTGGTCTGGCCCTGCTGCACAAGTTCGCCGTCGATATACAAACGCAACGACAGCCTGGCGATGTCCGCCTCATCGATGGCAGCAAAGTCACTTGCCAGCACGGCACCATCGAAACTTTTTGCTCGCTCCCAGGGCAACCCCTTGGCTTTTAATTCACCTTGCAGCGCCCGCTTGGTGAGATCCAAAGCAAAGGCCACGGCAACCGGACGATTGTTTTTGATGACAAAACACAGCTCCCCTTCATAATGCAGAGCCTCATTTTGATGCTGCGACAGCAACACATCGGCAAGCACCGAGGGCGGCTTGTTGAAGATCACCATGGCATCGGGCATGGCATTATCCAGCTCCTTGATATGCTCGACATAGTTACGGCCTATACAGGTGATTTTTCCGGGTTTGGTTGCCATATTTTTATCTCGTTTTGGATTTTTCCTCAGTGTATGGCGCTGCTTGCACCATCGCAAGCACCTGAGCTCGGCCACACACATTTTTGCAATCGGCGCGACTACTGCGCTGGATCAAACCCATAAAGCCGGTTTTTTGGTTAACTAACTGTAGGAGCAGACTAGGGAGAAACTCATGCCCAGGCTTTCCACCTTAACCCTACTCAAGGTCATTATTGTTTTTGGCGTACTGCTGATCATCGGCGGTCATACCTTGCTGGTGACGGACTCGTTTCGTGATTATTTTGGCATTTACAGCTTTATGATTGGCGCTGTCTGTATTGCGGTGGGCTTGATCATGTCTTTGCCGACTAAGATCTATCTGACCATCTTGTTGATGCGCAATGAGGGCAAGGAGAGTAAATTTAAGTGAGGTAACGACTCACTGAGCCGCTACCTCTGGGTCGATTACGACTTTTCTTGTAGTGTGCGAGCTACGGTACGCATACCCAAGGTGGTTGCACCGGCAGACCATAGGCTGGTTGGGCTGTTTTGGAAGGCCGCAGCCAGATCCATATGCACCCATCCCTTACCTTCGTCACGAACAAAGCGTGATAAGAAACCAGCCGCGTTAGAGGCGCCACCAAAGCCACCGCCTTTTTGCGGACGACTGTTTGCTGTGTCGGCATAAGGTGACGGGCAGTTGTTCTGGTGGAATTTCTCCAACGGCAGTGGCCACGCGCCTTCAAATTCTTCGCTGGCAAAGCCTTCAACGTCACGCACCATGTCTTTATCCAGACCGAATAACGCATTGTATTCCTGACCTACCGCAACCAAGGCTGCACCGGTTAGGGTTGCCGCGTTGATAATAGTAGCGGCGCCCGTTTCGCTAGCAGCCATCAGGCCGTCGGCCAATACCAAACGACCTTCGGCATCGGTATTAACGATTTCAACCGTGGTGCCATTTTTGTAGGTAAGAATGTCGCCCAGCTTGTAGGCATGGCCCGAGATCAGGTTCTCGGCGCAGCATAGGAACAGCTTTACACGCTTGTCCAGACCGCGATTAATCGCCAGTGCCAGACCCGCTGTCACAGTAGCTGCACCGCCCATGTCGCACTTCATGGTCAGCATGCCTTCACTTGGCTTGATTGAATAGCCGCCGGAATCGAAGGTGATACCCTTACCCACAAGCGCCGAGGCCACAGGGGCGTTATCATCGCCAGTTGGGTTAAAGTCGAGCTCAAGCAAAACAGGTGGGCGCTCACTGCCACGACCTACCTCGTAGATACCAATCCACTGTTGCTCTTTTAACGCTTCGCCCTTGATGATCTGGTAGCTTACGTGCTCAGGAGCCAAAGACTGGATAAACTCACCGGCTTTCTCGGCCAGGCTTTCCGGGTAGATATCTTCGGCGGTGCCGTTGATCATCTGACGCATCCAAATAGCCGACTGCTTAAGCGCCGCCAGCTCTTTTAAATCACTTTGCTCATTATCAACGAATTCAACGCCATCTAGTACTTTAGGGCTCACAAAACCTTGATAGAAAGCCCACTGGCTCTCTGTGCACCAGGCATCACCGGTTAAGGTGACCGCTTTTACGCCTTGGTTGGCAATGGCGCGACCGGCCTTTTGCACATTAACCAGGGTATCGGTTTCGCTTAGGTGCACGATTGCACCTTGCTCATTGAAAGACAGGTTTGCCGCCTCACCCCAATGACCTGGGGCAGCCTGCTCGCTTAGTTGTACTAAAAATTGTTGACTCATAGGGGTCCTCTTGGACTGGGATTACAATTACCAGCAGTTTACACTAGGGCCATGCAGTTCTAAAGCGAAGTACGATTAATGTTATTTCAACCGCCTCTTCAAACCGCCACCCTGTTAAAACGCTACAAGCGTTTTTTAGTGGATTTACATCATCCCAACGGCCATGAATTTACCGTGCACTGCGCCAATACCGGCAAGATGACCGGCTGCGCCGAACCCGGTGTAACCGCCTACTACTCCACCAGCGATAACGCCAAACGCAAATATGCGCATTCCTTGGAGCTCTCCAGCAATCAAGCCGGCGACTTGATCTGCGTAAACACCGCCGTGGCCAACAAGGTGGCCATCGAAGCCATTGAACAAGGCGTGATTACAGAGCTGCAAGGATACGATGAGCTGCTGAGCGAAGTGAAATACGGCGATGAAAGCAGCCGTATCGATATTTTGCTGCGCGATGCCAACAAAGCCGATTGCTATATCGAAGTGAAGTCGGTGACCTTACTGGAAGAAAACGGCCAGGGTTACTTCCCCGATGCGCAAACCCTGCGCGGGCAAAAACACCTACGCGAGCTGATGGCGATGAAGGCACAAGGCCATAGAGCGGTACTCTTGTTTGCCGTGTTGCACACTGGCATCCAAGGCGTGAGCGCAGCGGCACATATCGACCCTAAGTATGCACAATTGCTTGAAGAAGCGGTGACGGCCGGTGTGGAAGTGCTGGCGTATAAGGCGGAGATCAGCGCCGAGAAAGTGGTTTTAACCCAAGCCCTGCCTTTTGCCTGAGGCCCCTGGCCTATTTGAAATTAAAAAAACGGCTTACCTCAGGTAGACCGTTTTAGTTGGGAAAGCGGGAACCGACGCACGTACCGGTTCCCTCTGATGTTGCTTTAATTACTCGCTGGGCTTGGCGTAACTCAGCGACATTTCGGCTATCAGGTTGTTGGTAATATCCCCTTCACTGAAATACAGCGGCCGTAATGCCGCACTCTGTGAGTAATAACGACTTTGGTCGTCGAAGTGATCCGAGTCCGAGTGCGAGCTTTGCGACATGGTCAACAACCCCTTGGCTACCGGACCATTGTCGGTAAAGTTCATCACAAACATCCAGCTCGAACCATAGTTAACCGGGTAACCATCGGCACTTAAACCCGAAGCCAAGGGCTGTCCGGTAATGGCATCCGGCAAGCGGTCAAAGATCTTATAGGGAATGACCGTCGAGTTCGACAGCGCCCGGCGGTCAAAACGGAAGACATTAAAGCCCCCTTCCACATGCATAGGCCCAGCCCAAGGCAGCTTTTCACCCGAGCCCATACCACCGGCCAGGGTTTTCTCGACAAATTGCAGTTCGCCCAAAGTCGCATCCAGAGCAAAGCCATTGTCGGTCACGTTCAAGACCGCATGGGCCAAAGCCTGCAATGCCGAACCGTCGAGCTTCAAGGTGTTAGGTGTATTGGCCGCATCGGTCACAGAAAAGTTATCAAACAGGTGTACTTGCGGGTCAAACAGGTGCGCAAATTCTCGGATAAGCGCCGCGCCCTTGGTATCGAGGTTCATCTTGCCATCGAAATCAGCCAACAGGGCGCAGGCCGCACTGAGGTCAACATCGCGACCACCAACCGAGACGGGCGCGCTGCCTTGTGCCTGGCATTGCTTAACCAGCGCCGGGAGCACAAGATCATAAAGATAAATATCATTACCGAGCAGCGCCTGCTCCAGCTCTGCAAGAGAGAATTTGCCATCGGCGCCACCGCCTTCGCGCAATAACTTTAAGCCCATACGAGTGCGCAGAGACTGAGGGTACTGTACCTCGCCGTATTGCGCCGCATAGCCCAGCAAAGGCTCGGCCGGGTTGGTAAGCCAAAAGCTGTCGTTGGAGTTTTGCACATAGTCGGTGCGCTCTAGTTTGGGCGCATCTTCGTATGCAACCACGCCGCTCGATTCAAACAAGGAGGTGTCGCCCGGAACCAGATCAAAACCGGTTTGTTGACGCAGCGCCACCAGTTGTGGTTCTAAACGCATGGCCAGATTGGCGGTATCCCCGACCTGCAACACGGTAGAGTCATCGATATAAAACACATTGCCTTCTTTATCCGAGGCCATGGTGTTATTGAAGGAAACACCATCGAATTCTTGAAATGCCTTTTTCATATCATCGAGGGAATGAGCCGCGTTCATGCGCGACCAAAAGCCAACCACGTCCATATTGAATTCGTTGGCATCCTTGATGGTAAAGGCATTGCTGTCGCTCCAGCCCAGACCAAAGGCCGCCGGCGTCTCTATCATCAGGCCCTGATGCGAGTAGTAATACTCTTTATTCAGGGTGATAAACTGGCCCGGCCCTACCGCCACATCGACACTGATGCTTTTGCTGGTTATAGGCATGGGTTCGCCGTCCAGGGTGTAGGTCAGGCGATCGCCCTCGCTTAGCGCCAACTGATAAATAATAAAGTGGCGCGCGGTGGAGAAGGTATGGGTCCAGGCCACATTCTCGTTAAAGCCGATATTGATCACCCCGGGCATGCCCTGCAAACTGCCGCCCATGACATTCAGTGACTCGGGAATGGTGAGGTGTGATTGCCAAAAGCGTAAGTTCCCCTGGTGCGGGAAGTGCGGGTTAGCTAGCAGGCCGCCCTTACCGTTTTCCATTTTATCCTTACCCAGACCCCAGCCATTAGAACCTAAATGTTCATACTTTTTCTGCAGCTGCAAGGTACTGGTTTTGCTATTGAGCTCCTTGGCAAAGGCCTGAGCCTGGACACCCGCCTGGGTCATTACCGGCAGATATTCGTCGCCATCGCCGGGATTGGCGAAAAAGGCCAGATCGAGAAAGTTAGCAGAGCTGGCCAGTTGCACCGTGGCCATGGCATAGGCCAGCATGTCTTCTTTAGTTATAGTCACGGCCCAGGGCTGACCTGCGCACTCCGGCGCCAAATTGGCGACACCGGTATCGGCCACATATTTATTGAAACCGGCCACGAACCCTTGGTAATGCGCACGGCTTTGTTCGTCCAGTTCCATATAATGGGCCTGCGCATAGTCATTGACGCCCAGGGCCTTGTATCCAAAGTCGGAAATAAGATGTTCGCTATCACCACTGCCAGGCACCTTATCCGGACCAAAGTAAAGACTGCGATGACCTCGCACCTTAACGATTTGATCCATCATGATGCAGGCATTGTCCTTGGCATACGCATAGCCGCTGCCAAAGGCCAAACTTTCGATATTGTCCGCTTTTATATGCGGCACCCCGTACGTGGTCCAACGAATATCCGCTTCCAGTACACCATCGTCATCAAACAACACCAAGGGTTTGGGCTGGGGGCTGGGTTGTACGGGCTCGGGGGTGGTGACAACTTGTGCATCGTCGTTATCGTCTGAGCCGCAGGCACTGAGGGTCAGCGCCGTCAGCAAGGCCACCAGTACGGGGTTAAGTTGCATCTTCATAAAGCGTCCTTTTTGTTATTCTTAACTTTCTATTCAACATCGCTCACTTATCCACCTTGCCCTAAGTGCCCTACTAAATCTTGACGTTTAACGCCAAATATTGACTTTGGGCGCCACCTGCTCCAGTTTTAAAAGTATAAAAAAATAATAAATTGGGTTCCTATGCGCGCTTCCTATGTGAGTTATCAATTGCTTCGCTCATTGGTGTTATTCCTTGAGAGTAAGGGCTTAAGTCGTACTGCCTGTCTCACTCAGCTTGGGTGTAGCGAACAGGAACTACACGCGCACAACAGCGCCTTTAGCCTCAACCACTATCAGCGGCTGATGCGCTGGGCCCATAAACAATTAAATTGCCCCTACATAGGCTTGTCTTTTGGCGCCCAATTCGATCTCGATCGCTGGGGCGTGCTGGGTCATTTAGCCAGCGTGAGTCCGGATTTACGCCGCGTTATCGACTATGGCCGCCGCTTTCATCCCCTGGTTCGGCACACCCAAAGTCTCACCCTACATCAGCAGCCCAAGACTCTGACTTTAGACCTCGGACCAACTCAAGACGGCTGCTACTATGTAATTGATGAACTCTTTGCCAGCTGGCTTAGTTTTGCCCGCACCTATATGGTCGATGCCGAAACCCTGGCGCCGTTGCAAATTCAGCTAATGCGTGCCGCTCCTCAGGATCTCAAAGAGCGCCGTATCTACGACAATCTCTTTCGCTGTCCGCTGCAGTTTGAGGCACCCAGCAACACACTCAGCATACCCAGGGAGCTGATTAACCGACCACTCAAACAGCCGGATAAAACCTTGGAGCAAGTCTTACTGCATCAGGCGCAACAACAGCTAAATAGTCATTACAGTTTGAGCGATGCGGTTAAATTGCATATCAATGCCCACCTGCCGGAGATCATGCGCATAGAGCAACTGGCCGCCCTTTTTGGCCTACCGGCACGCTCCCTGCAACGACAATTGGCCCGGCAAGATACCAGCTACGCCAAATTGCTTGATGAGTGCCGCCAGCACCTGGCCTTACAACTGTTCGAGTCCGGCTACAGCGCCCTTGAGGTAACTAATAAACTGGGGTTTTCCGAGCAAAGTGCGCTGCAACGGGCATTTAAACGCTGGTTTTACCTCTCCCCTAAACGTTTTTTTTTACATCAACACACCCTTGAAATAAACTCAGATGGCCCAATATCAAGGCGAATTAAAAAATCAGCACCCGGCTGAAGGCTCGCCTGAAGGCAAGAGCCGCAGCCAAGGCAAGGTACTAAAATAAAAAGTGTTTGCTAAGGGGGTGGTATTTTGCTATTTATAGCCGCCGGTATTTACCGGGGACTTGGTATTAAGGATTTAGGAGATAGTTATGCCAGAGCAGCGTAAATTAGGTTTGATCGCTCAGGCGGGTTTAGAGCCGTATCAGGAACAGCCAGGCGAAGAGTACATGAATGAAAAGCAACGTGCTCACTTTCGCAAAATTCTGGAAACGTGGCGTAACGATCTAAGAAATGAAGTTGATCGCACTAAAACGCACATGCAAGATGAAGCTGCGAACTTCCCTGATCCGGTCGACCGTGCAGCCCAAGAAGAAGAGTTCTCATTAGAGCTGCGTACTCGTGACCGCGAGCGTAAACTGATTAAGAAAATCGAAAAAACCCTAAACCTGATCGACGAAGACGATTTTGGTTATTGTGAATCGTGCGGTATCGAAATCGGTATCCGCCGTCTTGAAGCACGCCCTACGGCCGACCTGTGTGTTGACTGTAAAGCATTGGCGGAAATCAAAGAGAAACAATCGGGTCGCGGTTAATACACCATGACCCATTTGGATGGGGATCAGGGCGCCACAGCCTATGTCGGCCGCTTTGCCCCTTCCCCTTCAGGCCCACTGCATTTTGGTTCATTGGTTGCCGCCCTCGGCAGCTACCTTGACGCACACGCGCATCAAGGACAGTGGCTGGTTCGTATTGAAGATATAGACACCCCCCGTGTGCGCCCCGGCGCCGACAGCGATATTCTCCACACCTTAGAAGCCTATGGCCTGCACTGGCATGGCGAAGTGATCTGGCAAAGCCAACGATTAAAACGTTATGCCGAGGTAAGCGAGCAGCTGACACAACAAGGCCTGGTCTATGCGTGCCAATGCACTCGCAAAGAAATTAAAGCCTTGGGTGGCATCTATAACGGCCATTGCCGCAACTTAGCATTAAGTGGTGAGCACCTGGCGCTGCGCCTCAAGCAAGAGCAGCCCATGTATCATTATCTGGATGCACTGCAAGGTCGGGTTGATATTGCCGCCGCTGAGGCCGAAGAAGACTACATAATTAAACGCCGCGATGGCTTGTTCGCCTATCAACTCGTGGTGGTCATCGATGATATCGACCAGGGCATAACCCATGTGGTGCGCGGCGCCGACCTGCTTATTCCCACGGCCCGACAAATCGGCTTGTTTCAGCAGTTAGGGCACAAAGCGCCAGAGTATCTGCATCTGCCACTGGCGGTGGCCAGCCCGGGCTTTAAACTGTCAAAACAAAACTACGCCCCGGCCATAGACAAGCAGAACCCGCAACCCGCCTTGGTAGATGCGCTGCACTTTCTTGGCTTTGCGCCGCCACCGGAATTGCTCAGCTACCCGGTTGCCGATATTCTTGATTGGGCGCATCAAGCATATCAACGCCAGGCCTTGCGCCGCGCTCTGGAAGTCCAAGTCAGCGAAGATGCCAACGGCAAGACCCTAATTCAGCAGCTATAACCAGTGCCATGGGCTTGGCGCTGCGATTTTTATCCGCGCTCGCTTAATTTTTCTGCCGTGCTGGTATATTATAAGCCACTTTCACAATCGCCATAACTGTAGCCTAGGAGAGCGATTATCATTTCTAAACTGTTTCAGCTATGCCGGCAGGTGTTGTCAGCTAAAGACGCAAGTGATGCCGAGCATGGGCAAATCACCACCTTAAACGAGCCGGTGATCATTCCTCGAAGTGAGCACGGAATTTCCCGTAGCCAGTTTAGCCCCAACGCCCTGAAGGTGTTGTACCGCCTAAAAGACGGCGGTTATGAGGCGTATCTGGTTGGTGGCTGTGTGCGCGATCTCCTGTTAGGCCTACAACCGAAAGACTTCGACGTGGTCACTAATGCCACTCCGGAGCAGGTCAAAAAACTGTTCCGCAACTGTCGCTTAATCGGCCGTCGTTTTCGTCTGGCTCATATCGTTTTTGGTCGCGAAGTTATCGAAGTAGCCACCATGCGTGGCCACCACGGTGGGGACGGCGGCGGTAAAAACAATATCAGCCACGCCTCGGAACATGGTCAGTTATTGCGCGACAATGTTTATGGCACCATAGATGAAGACGCAGAACGCCGCGACTTCACCATTAATGCGCTCTATTACTCGATTAAAGATTTTTGCATTTACGATTATGCCAATGGCGTTAAAGCCATTAAAAATCGTCGCATTGAGCTAATTGGTGATCCGGAAACCCGCTACCGCGAAGACCCAGTGCGTATGCTGCGCGCCATCCGCTTTGCGACCAAGCTGGATATGTCTATTTCCCCAGCCACGGCCAAGCCAATCAAGGAACTGGCGGACTTGCTTTCCAATATTCCGCCGGCACGTTTGTTCGAAGAATGCTTAAAGCTGTTTTTGAGCGGCAAGGCCGAGGCCAACTTTAAGGCCCTGCGTGAATTTGGTTTGTTTAAACATCTGTTCCCGGCTTTGGATAAGATCCTTGATGCCAATCCGGACTCGATGCAAGAACGCTTTATTACCCAGATGTTTATCAATACCGATGCGCGCATCAATAATGATAAGAAGGTCACCCCGGCGTTTATCTTTGCCGCCCTGTTATGGTTCCCGCTGCTGCAACGTTGTCAGGAACTGATGCAGCGTGAACAACTGCCTCATTTCGATGCCTTGGCGGCGGCCATGAATCAGGTATTAAGCGAAAGCGCCCAACAGGTTGCGGTGCCAAAACGCTTTACCCTGGGTGCCCGCGATATCTGGCATATTCAACATCGCTTTGATAAGCGTGGCGGCCAACGTGCCTATCGCTTAAGCCAGCAGCCGCGCTTTAAGGCCGCCTATGACTTTATGCTCTTGTTGGTCGACAGCGGTCAGGACGACTTAAAAGAACTCTGTGACTGGTGGACCGCCTACCTGAACGCCGACGTGAACGGCCAGAAGATGATGGTCAAGTCACTCGGTGGCACCACCCGAGGCAGCGGTCGCCCCCGTCGACGTCGCAGTGGCGGCTCAAAGCGCAAAGGCGATAAGGCCGCGGGCGAGTCATCATGAGTTATCACACCGTGTACCTGGGGCTGGGAGCCAATCTCAACGATCCCATCACGCAGTTGCAACAGGCGGTCGATGCCTTAACGCAGCTGCCCGGCACCCGGGCGCACCGCTGCTCGGCATTTTATGCCAGCAAGCCCATGGGCCCGCAAGACCAGCCCGATTATGTGAATGCGGTGATGGAGCTGCAATGTGAGCTCGCCCCGCATGAACTGCTCGACGCCACTCAGGCCATTGAATTAAACCTCGGCCGCGTTCGTAAGGCCGAGCGCTGGGGGCCACGCACCCTGGACATAGATATACTGCTGTTCGGCGACCAAAGCATAGACGATGAACGTTTAACCGTGCCCCATTACGGCATGAAGGTACGTGAATTTGTACTCTACCCCCTGTGTGAACTGGCGCCGGAACTCGAGTTGCCCGATGGCAGCTCGGTACGCAGCCTGACAACACAAGTGCCTCGCAATGGCCTAGAACAACTCCAATAAGGAAAGCTAATGGCGAAGATCTCTGTATCCACCTTGCTCAAAAAGAAGCAAGCCGGTGAAAAAATCACTTCTTTAACCGCCTATGACGCCAGTTTTGCCAAGCTGTTTGCCGACAATGGCGTTGATGCCGTGCTGGTAGGCGACTCTCTGGGCATGGTACTGCAAGGCGGCGATGACACTCTGGCGGTCAGCATTGATGATATTGCCTATCACACCAAGTGCGTGCGCGCCGGCAGCCGAGAGCTTTTCGTTATTGCCGACATGCCCTTTATGACCTACAACAATGTCGAGCAGAGCTGTGCCAACGCTGCCGCGCTAATGCGTGCCGGTGCCAACATGGTAAAACTCGAAGGCGGTCAGTGGCTGCACGACAGCATTCGCGCCCTGACTCAACAAGGTGTGCCTGTTTGTGGTCACCTCGGCTTAACGCCGCAGTCAGTGCATGTTTTTGGCGGCTTTAAAATTCAGGGGCGCGATAAAGAGCAGGCCGATAAAATGATTGCCGACGCCCGGGCTCTCGAAGCCGCAGGCGCTCAGCTGCTGGTACTTGAGTGTATTCCCAGCGTACTTGCCAAAGCCATTACCGAAGCGGTCAGCATTCCGACTATCGGCATAGGTGCAGGTAAAGACACGGATGGTCAGATTTTAGTAATGCATGATCTTGTGGGTATTTCTGCCGGTTATATCCCCAAGTTCTCAAAAAACTTCCTGGCGGAAACCGGCAATATGCCGGCGGCGGTGAAGAAGTATTGTGACGATGTAAAAAGTGGCGCCTTCCCAGGGCCTGACCACGAGTTCAATTAAGCGAAATTAGTGCATGCAAACAACCAGCGAAATCCGTTCTCTTCGTAGTCAGGTAAAGGCCTGGCGCCAGGCGGGGCTAAGCGTCGCCTTTGTACCGACCATGGGCAACCTTCATGAAGGCCATTTTTCCTTGGTCGATAAAGCCAAGACCCTGGCCGACAAGGTGGTGGTCAGCATCTTTGTTAACCCCATGCAATTTGGTGCCAATGAAGACCTGGATGCCTATCCGCGTACCCTACAGCAAGACCAACAGGGCCTTAGCGAGCGCGGTGCCGACTATCTGTTTACGCCCACGGTAGAGACCATCTACCCCAATGGCTTGGGCAGCCAAAGCTATGTCGATGTCCCCGAAGTATCCATGGGTTACTGTGGCGGTTCGCGCCCAGGCCACTTCCGCGGTGTAGCCACAGTGGTGACCAAGTTGTTTAACCTGGTACAACCGGATTTTGCCTGTTTTGGCGAGAAAGACTTTCAACAGTTGCAAGTGATCAAAACCATGGTGCGCGACCTTTCCATGCCCGTGGAAGTGGTGGGTGTACCAACCAAGCGTGACGTCAGCGGCCTGGCCCTAAGCTCGCGTAATGGTTATCTGAGCGACGAGCAAAAGCAGCAGGCTACAGTACTGTTTTCAACCCTGAACTGGGTCAAGGAGCAGATCGAGGACGGCATTAAAGACTTTGCCGATCTGGAGCAGCGCGCCAAGGAGCGTATCGCTGGCACAGGCCTGGTTGTTGATTACTTCAATATTGCCGAGCGCAATACCTTGCGTCGCGCCGAGCAGCAGGACGGTGAGCTGGTTATTTTAGCCGCCGCTTTTGTTGGTAAAGTAAGACTTATCGACAATTTGCCGCTAGACTGCAAGTAGAATAGAAGAATAAACAAGGTGATAGGATGAACAAAGCGATAACTTCTGCGGCTTTTGCGGGCGCACTAATGCTGGTACTGGGTGGCTGTCAAAACGGTGTTAACAACCCTGAGCTCAATCAATGTGCGCAACAAAACTTCCAATGTGAGAACAGCTGTAATAACAGCAGCATAGATGAAAGCATGACCAATCAGGTTTGTGTGGCACAGTGCCAGGAAATGTATAACCGCTGTAAGGAGCAGGCCGAGAAGCTCGGCGACGTGAAGTAACTCTATCCCTTGATACGGCATCCATTGGATGCCGTTTTTCGTTTTAAGGCAGTTGCAAGGCCTGCTTTAGCTCGGCAATTTGCTGTTCGCTGTATGGCTGACTCGGATGCAGTCCCCACACCGGCTTAGGCCAGGCGATATCACCGCGATAACGGGCAATATGATGAATATGCAACTGTGGCACCATGTTGCCCAGCGCCGCTATATTGAGTTTGTCCGGGTTAAACACCGACTTTAGCAACTGACTCAACCGCGCCGACTCCTGCATCAGCATAAGCTGCTCCTGCTCCGTTAGGTCGATGATCTCCGTCACCCCTTCTTTGCGCGGCACCAGGATAAACCAGGGATACTGACTGTCATTCATCAGCAACAGCTTACACAAAGGCCAGTCGGCCAGTTCAATACAGTCTTTTTGTAATTCGGGCGCCAAAGAAAACATATCTACTCCTCTTGATATAGCCATCGGCTGCGTTTGGTGGCAATAAGTTGCGCTGCCCAGGGTGCATGAGTACCATCGGGCATAGGATTACAACAATAAGGTTTACCCGTGTCTAAAACAACCAAATACTTATCTCTGGCGCTAGCCAGTGGCTTGGCGTGCAGTGCCGCCAGCGCCAAAGAGCTTAGCCTGGAGCGTATCTTCGACGACCCTAACCTTGCCGGCACGGCGCCAGTGCAATTAAAGTTTTCTCCCGATGGCAGCCGCGTGACCTATTTGCAGGGCAAAAAAGACGACTACAACCGCTACGATTTATGGGAATACAACCTCAAAGACAACAGCAATCGCCTGTTAGTTGATTCCCAGGCGCTGTTCTCCGGCCCGGAAACCCTGTCCGATGAAGAAAAGGCGCGCCGTGAGCGCCAGCGTATTTTTGGCCGCGGTATTTTAGAATACACCTGGTCGAAAGACGGCCAGGCGCTGTTATTCCCGCTCAATGGCGATCTTTACTACTACCAGTTGGCCACAGGCAAAAGCCGTAAGCTGACCGATACCGAAGCCTTTGAAACCGATGCCCGCTTCTCACCCAAGGGCAATTATGTGTCCTTTATTCGTGAGCAAAACCTATATGCTCTGGCACTGGACAGTGGCAAAGAAGTCCAGCTAACCAAGGACGGCGGCGGCGTAATCAAAAACGGCATGGCCGAGTTTGTGGCGCAGGAAGAAATGAGCCGCATGACAGGCTACTGGTGGGCCGGTGATGAAAGCAAGATTGCCTTTACCCGCATCGATGAAACGCCAGTTGCCGAGGCGATCCGCAACGAAATCTATGCCGAAGAAGTAAAGCTGTTCAATCAGCGCTACCCCTTTACCGGCACCGACAATGTTGAAATTGAGCTGGGTGTTGTCAGCCTTAACGACCAGCAAATCGACTGGGTTGACCTGGGTGAAGAAAAAGACATCTATATTGCCCGTGCCGACTGGTTAAAAGACAGCAAGACCCTGGCCTATCAGTGGCAAGACCGTGCTCAGCACAACCTGGAACTGCGTTTTTATAACAGCGAAACGAAAACACAAAAAGTAGCGCTAAAAGAAACCAGCGAGACCTGGATCAACCTGCACTTCGACCTTAAGTTCTTAAAAGACAAGCAACACTTTGTCTGGGCCTCGGAGCGCGACGGCTTTAAGCACCTGTATCTGTACAAAAACGATGGCACCTTGGTACGCCAGATCACTTCGGGTGAGTGGATTGTTGAAGCCATTAAAGGCATCGACGAGAAAAAGGGCCTGATTTACTTTGCCGGTCGCAAAGACACCCCACTTGAAAGCCACCTCTACAGCACGCCGCTGTTTGAGCAAGGCGAGATCAGCCGGATCACCGAAAGCGGTGAATACCACAATGTGGTGATGGCAGACGATCAGCAAACCTTTATCGACAGCGCTTCTGCGGTGAATCGCCCTCCTTATGTGGCGCTGCGCAAAGCCAATGGCGACTTTATTACCTGGCTGGAGCAAAACGAGCTAAACAAGACGCACCCGCTTACGCCTTATCTGAGCGACCTGGTGGAGCCGGAATACGGCACCATTGAGGCGGAAGATGGGCAAATTATGCACTATCGTCTGTTCAAGCCACGCAAGTTGAACAAAAAGCAAAAGCACCCTGTGATGGTGAATGTTTACGGCGGCCCACATGCCCAGCGCGTGACCAACAGCTGGCGCAGCAAGAACCTGTATTTCCAATACATGGTGCAACAGGGTTATGTGGTCTTCCAGCTTGATAACCGTGGCTCGTATAACCGCGGCAAACGCTTTGAAGATGTGATCTACAAACACCTGGGTGAGGCCGAAGTGCGTGACCAGATCAAGGGCGTCGAATTCTTACGTACCCTGGATTACGTCGACCCGGAACGTATCGGTATTTATGGCCATAGCTACGGCGGCTATATGGCGCTGATGACCATGTTTAAAGCCGGTGACTACTTCAAGGCCGGTGTTTCCGGTGCACCTGTGACCGACTGGGCCCTGTACGACACTCACTACACGGAGCGCTACCTGAGCCACCCGAAAACCAATGCCAAGGGTTATGAGCAAAGCGCGGTGTTCCCTTATGTGGATGATCTCAAAGGCCCGCTGATGATTTATCACGGTATGGCCGATGACAACGTGTTGTTCACTCATGCCACCAAGCTGTTTAAACAGTTGCAGGATAAGGCCCTGCCGTTTGAAATGATGACCTACCCGGGCTCAAAACACAGCTTGCGCGGTAAAAAGGTGCAAACTCACCTGCATCAAACCATTACCGACTTCTTCAACCGTCACTTCGACATGGAAGAAAAATAATCGAGTTTAAACGTAAAAAGGCTGGGAATTCCCAGCCTTTTTTATGTCTGTAGGTCGGAGTGAACCCCGACAATAGAGCGTCATTCTTTCTTTGTCGGCGCAGAGCACCGACCTACAAGCTTGCAAGGCTAAAGCCTCGCCCACAGCACCGACTCACAACCTCATCTTAAAAACGTCACGGGCGAAACAAGTGCTAGGCAAAAATTGCCGAAAAGCCGCAGTTTACATCTGGTAAATGAGGACTTTGAGGCAATTTTTAACACCGCAATTGTGAGCCAAGTAGTTTTTAACCGCTATTAACGGCAATAACGTGCGAACAGGGCTGCCACGGTCGGTGCCGTCGGCTTACCATGCTGCCAGTCGCCGCCTTCAACGCCACTGCCAGCAATATCCATATGCACATAAGGCAATGGCTGATCGCTATCCAGGCCGTGCTTATCCAAGCCCGACACTATGGCGAGGAAAGCCATAGGGAACTGGTGACCACGAGCGGTAACCGCCGACGGTGCATTGTTGCTGGAAAGCAGATCGTCGGCCTGAGTGCGCGGCTGCACAAAGTCATAGTCTTCACGACGCGAACGAGACACCTCGGCACAATCGGCCCATAAATCGCCATGCTCAACCAGCTGCTGCGATACCTTGGCGGCGCGTGCCGGACCATTTTCAACATAGGCGCTGTAAGGACCTACCGCACGGGCGGCATGACCGGTTAGCGTAGCCACGGTGAAAATCTCCGGATTCACTTCGTTTTTCGCCAGGTCTTTGGCTTCGCTTAACAGATCACCCATGGCCAGACGCCCTTCGGCATCCGTGTTACCTATGCGTACACGTACGCCTTCACGGCCGGTGATGATCTCATCGGGAACGAAACAATCAGAGCCGATGGAGTTACGCACCACGGCTAGGTAAGCTATAACCTTAACGCCTTTAGGCTGCGCTTCGGCCACCGCCTTCATAAAACCGGCTACCGATGCGGCACCGCCCTTATCACGGCTCATGCCGGCCATAAAACCGCCCACCTTCAGATCGGCACCACCTGTGTCATACACCAGGCCTTTACCCACGAAGATAAGGGTACGTTCAACGTCGCCCTCGGGCACATAGGCCAGTTTCACCACGCGCGGATGATGGCGCTCGACCGCGTAAGAGGCGCGGGCTACCGTGCTCAGCAGCGGGTAATCCTTGTCTATAGTGGCGATATCGCTGATCACCTCGGTGGTTACCTTAGTATTTTTAAATAGCTCCACACAGTAATCGGCAAAACGTGGTGGTGCCATGCGCTCAGGCTCGGTACCGCACAGGTCACGAGCAGCATACTGACCGGCGGCAATGGCATTCATCTGCTTCAGCTGCTCGTCATCGGCGCCAACAACGCCTATGGCTTGAATTGGAGAGATGGCTTCGCCGTGATACTCACGCGCTTCAAGAGGCTGCCATAGCGCCTGATTAGCACCCAAAAAGGCCACTTCGCTGGCAAACTCATACCCAGCTAGCTCGCTGATACCAGACACATACAAGGCAGGCTTTGCGGCACCGGCCTGCTTCGCCAGCTCAATACCGGCCTTGGCGGCGGCAAATACGCGGCGAACATCATCATAGTCACGAGTCAAAGGCCCGGTCGGAGCAATAATAAGACGCTGGCCCGGTGCCGCTTCAGATACCAAAAGCGTACATTGCTTACCAATGCGGCTGTCTACGGCACTACTTTGACGCACTTGGTCAAGGTAAGGCTGAGGTACTGAGTCCAGATTGGCACTGATAATGATAAGCGCATCGAACTGGCCTTGGGCGTTTGCGGCATCAAGACCGGCGCAGGCGATAGCGTGGGCATAAGACATAAAAAAAGGTCCTAAATTTAAACAAAGGACCTTTATTATCGGTGATTTAGCGCCCCTTTACTACCGAGTGCAAGGCTTAGCAGCTCGGCCTGTAAAGGAGCTTGGCAAGCTTAGCTTACGACGAGGCTTTATTTGCCCGTTCATCGCGCCTGTGGGTGACTATGACCGACCAGGCTTCAAGCATAACCAGCACACTGACCACCAGCACTATGGCATCCAGGCTGACCAGCAGCCAGTTGCCCTGCTCATAGTATTCGACCAGTTTAATCAAGCCGGCAAAGAAGGCCATGGTGAGTACGAAGACCATGGGGATCAGGGTATAAATGGCTGGGCGTCCCGCCTTGATCAGCATCACAGAAATCACCAACAGAGTAAGGCTGGCAAGGATCTGGTTGGTTGAACCAAACAAGGGCCAGATGATCATGCCACCGCTGCCCGATGAACCACCGGCGCCAAAGGCCAGCAGCAAACAGCAAGCCACGGCGACCAAGGTGGCAATAATGCCGTTTTTCAGCAGACCAAGGTTATAAATTTCGCCCCACTCCTGAATAATGTAGCGTTGCAGACGCACCCCAGAGTCCATGGTGGTACCGGCAAAGAGCACCACCATCACAGCCAACAGGGTCGAGGCCACCTCGGTGGAGATACCCCAGCCGCTTTCGATTAGATTGGCACCGCCGGTAATAAAGGCGTTCACGCTGCCAGCCCCGAGGTGACTGTAGATCTCATGCCATTCCTCGGGCGACACCGCCAAGGCTACGCCACTGACCGCAACTAAGGTGATCAGCGCCAAACAGCCCTCGCCCACGGCGCCGAGATAACCAACAAAGCGACCATCGGTTTCCTTATCCAGTTGTTTAGAGCTGGTTCCCGAGGAGACGATGCCGTGGAAGCCAGACACGGCACCACAGGCTATGGTTACAAATAACAACGGAATAATACTCGGGGTATCGACCGCGGTTTGGGTGTTAAAGGCCGGCGCCGTGATATCCGGCATGGAAACAAACACCGCACCGTAAAGCAGCACCAGACCTACCAGCAATTGCATGCCGTTGATAAAGTCGCGCGGTTGCAGCAACACCCACACCGGCAGCAAAGAAGCAATGGCGGCATAGATAAAGAGAATGATGATCCAGTTGGCCTTATCGGCCAGACCAAACATTTCCGTAGGCAGCGCCAGTGGCATAGAGCTGCCCATATAGATGGTGGCATAAAGCACCCCCACACCTATGGCGCACAGGGGAATAAGCGGCACCTTACGGTGCAGCAGCTGACCTATGATCAGCGCCACAACTATGGCCGACCAGGCCGGGAACACAGCGTTAGGTTGTGCCACAAAAGAGTTGGCGATCACCACTCCAAATACCGCATTCACCATCAGCAGCACCAGGAACACCACTATCATAAATAATGAGCGGGTACGCTTACCGATCACCGACTCCGACAGCGCGCCCATGGACTTACCCTTATGGCGGGCACTGGCCCACAGGGCGCCCATATCATGTACCCCGGCGAAGAAGATGGTACCAAATACCACCCAGAGCACCGCCGGCACCCAACCCCAGTACACGGCGATGGCCGGACCCACTATGGGCGCCGCCCCGGCTACCGAGGTAAAATGGTGCCCCCAAAGCACCACCTTGTTGGTGGGCACATAATCTACACCGTCCTCTAGCTCGTGAGCTGGCGTTACAAACCTGTCATCCATGCGAAATATTTTTTCAGCGATAAACTTGGAATACACCAGCCAGCCAAATAACATGCCGACGATGCCAAGCAAGACAATAACAACCGATTGCATAGTCTTCTCTCTTTGTTTTTGTAGTCATTAAGTATTGCAACGCACGAGCGCGTTTACGCAAAAGCCCAGATTCACCTTATCAGCATAGTGTAAAAATTCACTGGTGCTTTAGTCTAAGATGCTCAGCTGCTGCACATCGGCTTGCTCGCTGTCTATGCCCACGCCTAATCCCAGCAGCCTCACCTCTGGCGTTACGCCCCTTTCATAGGCCTTGGCCAGCAAGGCATTGAATACCTCGAGACTCAGGCTGCGACCGCTCTGATCCGCCGTGGTGACATGAAAGTCGGCGAACTTCACCTTAACCGAAAGTTTATTGATGCGCTGGTGTAGCTGCTGCCTGTCCAATCGCATGATGAGTTCTTCGAGCAAGGCAGGCAGGGCTTGCTGGCACTGGGCCAAGGTTGTTTTGTTGTATTCGTAAGTGTGTTCCACGCTGAGGGATTTACGCACCCGCTCGGTGCTCACTGCGCCGATGACCTGACCGGCGCATTTTTGATATAAGGAAGCACCGAAATTCCCCAGGTGTTGCTGCATCCAGGTCATGCCCTTATCCAGCACATCCTGACCTTTAAACAACCCCTGGGCGTGCAGTTTTTCTATGGTGACCTTGCCCACTCCGGGGATTTTTTTAAGGTCTAGCGCCGCTAAAAACGCCGGCACCTGATCCGGGGTGATCACACATTGGCCATTGGGTTTGTTTTCGTCGCTGGCAATTTTGGCAATAAACTTGATGGGTGCTATGCCCGCAGATGCCGTCAGCCCGGTTTCGGCCTGAATTTCCCGCCTGATTCGTTCGGCAATCAAGGTGGCACTGCCCTGGCAAGCCTGAGCGTCGGTGACATCGAGATAAGCCTCGTCCAACGACAGGGGCTCAATCAGCTCGGTATAACGGCGAAAAATCGTGCGAATCTGCTGCGACACCTCTTTGTACACCTGCATGCGCCCGGGCACTATTACCAGCTCAGGGCAAAGCTGCTTGGCATGATAGTTGGACATGGCCGAACGCACCCCGTATTGGCGGGCGATATAATTGGCGGTGGACAGCACCCCACGACGACTCTTGCCACCAATAGCCAAAGGCACTGTGGCAAGCTTAGGGTTATCGCGCATTTCCACTGCAGCATAAAAGCAATCCATATCGATATGGATAAATTTCTTCATGACCATAAGAGAAGAAGATTGTTTTGCCTATCTTCGCAGATATGAAATTATAAGGCCACAAAATACTGTATAAAATACTGTATATTGATTTAAACAAGGTTGCTCAAGGGAAACTCACTAACCTGGATAGAAAAACGGTGACTTCCGGCACAACTGTTATACTTAATGCAATAGATAATAAGGGTGTGGACACGACCCTTACATTGGGTATTGTCAGCACCGCCATGGCCAATCATCTTCACGCTTTTGGAAGGAGTGGCAGCTATGTTAAAACGTGTCTTACACTGGGCTTGAGTCGCACTTCTTGTCGCCCTGCCTCTAACTGGATTTACCGCCACATCAACCTGGAAGATTGCCTCGCTGGAATGGCCTCCCTATGCCAGCGAGCATATGGACAATGGCGGCGATGCCATTGCCTCACTGCGCGACCTGCTGGCGCCTCATGATATTGCCATCGAAGTTGATTATCTGCCCTGGGAGCAGGCCCAGCTAAGGGCGGCTGCAGGCGAATACGTCGGCTATTTCCCGGCCTGGCCCTCTGAGGTACGCAGCGGTTTTATCGCTTCTGCACCGCTTGGCTTTTCTCACCTTGGCATACTCGGTAAAAGCGACAACGACCTGGATTATCGCAACCTTATCCACCTGTTTGAGCAATATAAGGTGGGGGTAGTTGCCAGCTATGTGTATCCCACCAACATACAAAATGTACTCGACGCCTACGGAGAAACCCTGCACTACGCCAGCTCGGAGCGGGAATTGGTGAATATGCTCAACAGGGGCAGCGTCGATTTAATCCTGGCAAGCCCGGAAGTTGTAGGTCACTTCTCGCCAAGCAAACGGGCAAAAAAACTCAAAATGGTCACCCAGTTTGCCGATATCCCCCTGGTGTTGGCACTTAAACAAAACGACACCAATCGCGCTCGCAAGGACTTCTTGGATGACCTGCTCCAGCGTCACCTGCATAGCAATACCGCCTTTACCCGGCCAACTCATCTGGTTGGCACCTATATCAATACCCCAGGCGTTGAGCCCTTTATCCATTTTATTGAACAGATCTACGCCGAGCTTGGCATCAGTTTAAAACTGGAGGCGGTTCCGGCTCGCCGTGGTTTGGTACTGCTCAATGCCGGACTGAGTGATCTTGATGTAGTGCGAGTAGCGGCCAACATGGCCAGGTTTAAGAATGTGCGTGTGGTTGAGCCCACGCTGGCACTTGGAGAGCACATTTTGTTGTGTGACAAGGCGGTCCCTTGTAATTTGGCGGCCTTGAGTAAGCCGAGCAACAAAATACTGGTGACTCGGGGAGCCTTAGAGTCCCTGACCAACTTTGATATCAAGGCCAAGCTGATGTTTAACGAAAAGCTCAGGCGTACGCCCGAATTGTTAAAACGCTATGAATTTGAATATGCGATATTTTCTACTGTGTTTGGTGATGGCCAGCAATACGCGAATGACTTTAATATTTTGCCGTTGCGGCGGTTTCGCCTTAATCATGTGGTTAATCGCCGGCTCGACCCGCTGGTCCCCGAGCTACAAAGAACGATTCAGGCCAAGTTAGACGACTTTACCCCAAACAGTGTGCATTAAGACTTGTTTTGCTTTTTCTTGGTGCGTTTAAACAGGCCTAACCAAAATGCGCCTTCTAAAAATGCGCCGACGATCAATAAGGCCAACACTCCTTTTTCGGCGCCTATGGCATAACAAATCAGTGCCAGCGGCAAGGCCCATAGCCAAAGGTATTTACGTACACTCATCGCCCAATCCCTATCTAGTTGATGGCCTTAGGCTATCTAACTTAGCGATATTGAACAAGAATTGTGCAACATAAAAGTGTAAGCATGTATTACCAGGAGAGGTTGCTGAGGTATCCTGATGTTGGCATGGGCCTCACCGTTAACAACCAGCTCCCCTTCTAGTCACTACCACTGGCTGCAGACAGCTCCTGCCGCAACCGGGACACGGTAAGCTCCGGGTCTTGTTGCCAACGGTGTAACATATAACTGAAGGTCCAGATATCCCGGTCTAATGCCGCCGCTGGCAGCAGGAGATGGTATCCGGTCAATAGCTTTAGGTTGTTCATCCTATTCGCAAACATGGCCAATAACCCAGTATATTTGCAGCCAGCCTCGCTCACATAGTCGGTGTCTTCCACCAGCCAGTGCGGTGGACATTCCTTGCCATCCTGGCAATAAGCCTTGATCGCCTGCATCAAAAAGTGGCGCTGCTCTACCAGCAAACGCCCGGCCAGGCGCGGCGACAATCGCTGTAAGAATTTGTCTTCATCACGCAGGCAAATGCCTATCACATTAAGATCTAACACCTCGCCCTGGCGGTGTACCTGTACCACCCCGACCCGGGCCAGATTACTCACAGCCAACTGCCAGCAACCGTATTTATGGTTATAACTGAGCTTATCCTTATCGAGATAAATGCTGTAAAAGGGCTCACGTAATTTCAAAAAGCCCACCAGCACGCCGACTAAGGAGGCGCTGAGAATAAAGATCTCCGCCAGCAAGACCTCTCCGGGGCGAAACTTGATCACCGCCACCAGCACAAGTAATACACCAGCGCTGATCAGCAAGGTTTGCGCACCATAACGCGCCCCCTGGGCTCTTATCTTGGCGCCCTGATAGCCATTATTTTCCCCCCTGCGCTCACCTTGATGTTGTGGCGAAGAATTGTGCGTCATAACTCGCCCCTACTTCTATACTCTACCTTGAGTGTAGATAATACCAATTCACTTAAATAGCTAATCATTCTAGCGGGCTAAATATCGTGCTAACCGCGTTGGAATTTTTCTTTGTAGCATAACTACATAA
>NZ_PQCE01000075.1:0-531 GCF_002964725.1 Pseudoalteromonas sp. T1lg76 | reverse complement strand
GTTACCGCCGTGAAAGGGCGGTGTCCTAGGCCTCTAGACGAAGGGGACACAAAGTGTGTCACTAGGACTGGTTATTTAAACTCTTACCATGCGAGTTATCGAACACACCTAAACATGAATATATTCAGCCTAAAATAGGATGATGTGCGTCGAACAAAGGATTTGGTGGAGCTAGGCGGGATCGAACCGCCGACCTCTTGCATGCCATGCAAGCGCTCTCCCAGCTGAGCTATAGCCCCAAAACCTGATACTGACAAATCAGTAAAGTGGCGTCCCCTAGGGGATTCGAACCCCTGTTACCGCCGTGAAAGGGCGGTGTCCTAGGCCTCTAGACGAAGGGGACACAAAGTTGGATTTAGGTTCCAGTATCTTCGGATGTGTGAGTTCAAGTCTCACCTTCCGCACCATGTTCTTGATAAGAACTAAAACTATCGACCCTTTAGTTGGAGTATCGCCAAGCGGTAAGGCAGCGGGTTTTGATCCCGCCATTCCCAGGTTCAAATCCTGGTACTCCAGCCATGGCTACGTAGC
>NZ_PQCE01000011.1:0-54940 GCF_002964725.1 Pseudoalteromonas sp. T1lg76 | reverse complement strand
ATGTAGAATAACTACACCACACATGTGCCGCCTTGTATAAATACACTACAAACTGCTGCAGAAACAAACAACAAAGGTCAACAGACCCTAGGATTGGCTCCGCGCAGGGCGGAGCATACGTCCGACACGCATAAGTGCCAGCACCATTAACACAAACAAGGCCTCAATCGTCCAACTGACTATTAGGGCAAAAATAACCGCGCTGGCCAGGGCTTCAAGATTAAGCTGGATTTGCGGCGTGTAATTATGCCAGACCTGAGTGCCTATGCTTTGCACCGGGGAGCGAACCAGGTGCAGGTAGGGGTGTTGGCTAAACTCTTCAAGGGCCAATTCCAAGGTGTTACTACGCTGTAACAGTGTGGCAAGATTATCGCCACCTTTGGCATACACTGGGTCGTTGCTTTGTTGATAATGCGCTAACAACTGGGAGAGGGAACCGCCAAAAAATTGTACGGCATCTTCCTTAAAAGGCGCTACGGCGGCGTTGGTTTCAACCATTGCCGCGCGCAGCGCATGTCCATAATCATCTTTAAATCCTGGCACCTGTAGGCCAACCAAGGCGGCAATAAAAAACACACATAAGCGCAGGTAATTACGGCACCAACGGATAATCTTTAGCATAGGTTTACGAGAACTTAAGGTGAAGTAACAGATTGCTCCAGTGTGTCATTTTTCACCATTAATTGCGAGGCCAGCAGCTCTTGCTCCTCAGAATACTGTCGGTAGCGATTACGCAAAATATCTATGCGCTGAACAAAAGCGCGGGTTTGTTTAAACGGTGGCACGCCGCCATAGTGCACCACTCTGCTGGGGCCAGCATTATAGGCTGCGGCCGCGAGTTTGGCGTTGCCCTTAAAACGTTTTAACAAATGGGCAAAGTAGGCGCTGCCAGCGGCAATATTTTCTGCCGGATCGAAAGGGTCGTTAATATTGAACTCTTTTATCAGCAGGGGCATAAGCTGCATTAAGCCCTTGGCTCCCCTGTTGGATTCGGCCTTGGGGTTAAAGTTAGACTCGGCATGTACTATGGCCTTGAGCAGCGCCAGGTCAATGCCGTTCTCTTTCGCTGCGGCGACTAGGTGCTGATGATATTTATCTGTATACAGTGGGGTTCTGTGCCAGGCTGCTAGTTGCTGATCGCACTGGTCACATTTTAATTCTACAACCTCAAAGCCTTTAACCTTGGGCTTGGCATCGGTGAAAACCGCGATCCCTTGTTGGTTGTAGTAGTGATAGATGGTGGATTGTGCCTGAACTGCAAATGTTGTCCCTAATAAGGCAAATAATACAAACACTTTCAAGGCATTAAGTTTTGACAAAAGTGGTCTTTCCATGTGGTGTGCTCGCATTTTGATTCACCTTTAAGCCTAGCACAGGGTCATGATTTAGGATGAGAATTTGTAGTATAAATGAATTTTCACTTAACGGACATAGAGTTAGCTTTTTACCCACCTTGCTTTTAAATGCTATCTACGGGGCTAAAACACATTTTGTGTACATTTATCTAACAAAGGTGTTCTGCGCTTGCTAACAGTTGGCATTGTTTATGCGGTGGTTCTGCTAGGACGCAGTAAATTCGGGGTTAACAACCAAAATTGCACTATTTTGGCGCTCGGCTTGCACTGTAATAAAGCGTCCATATTAGGCTGCTAGCCTAATTCAAACTTTGCAAAACACACCGATTTGCTTAGCAGTATCCATGGCACATTGATGTGGCGATCGAATATTCAACCTTATTTGGAGCCCAGCTATGCTAAAAAAACGCTTTTTTAAAACCAAAGAAGAAGCAGAAGTCACCTTTGAATATATGCATCCGGATGCCGAAGCTGTGGCCTTAGTCGCCGAGTTTAATCAGTGGCAACCGCTGGCGATGCAATATTCGAAGAAGGATCAGTTATTTCGTACCAAGCTGCGCTTACCGAAAAACAGCGAGTTTCACTTTCGCTATTTGATCAACGACGAGCAGTGGGATAACGACCATCAGGCCGATGCCTATGTTGCCAATGATTTTGGCACTGACAATAGCGTTGTTTCGACTTACTTAGGTTAGTGCCGTGGATGTCTTCGCGCAAGCCTGTTACCTCATGGGTGTTGGCTATGAATACCATAGCTATGAAGGCGAGTTGCTGCGCTTTAGTGATGCGGTGCGCAGCCAAGCCCTGACGGCCATGGGTGTGGACGGCGCGGATTTAGCGGCGCTGGCCGAGCTTAATTTTCGCCTGGACGCCGCGCCTTGGCTGCAATTGGTAGATAACACCAGCCTGGTGCATGAGCAGCGGCCGCGCCTTTTGGTGCGGTTGCCTCAGTCTTTGTATCAAGACAACCAGGCGAGTGTGCATTTGCTGTTAAGCGACAGCGACAAACACCTGGATTGGTCATTGGCCAAGGGTGAGATTGTCGGCGACTATTGCCTCGACCATGAGATTTATGTGCAACTGGCCTTTAGCTTGCCGCAAAACTGGCTCGCACCCGGGTTTTATGATGCCCAGGTGACAATAGGCGAGCAAGTTGCAGATACCCAATTATGGTGGGTGCCCACAAACAGCTATCAGGTTCCTTGTTTTACAAAGTCCACAAATGTGGCGGCGCCAAAGCTGCTGGGTTTGTCCTTTGGTCTGTATACCCTGACAAGCGAGCGCGGTGTCGGCATCGGCGACTTTTCTGATTTAGCCGCCATAGTTGTTGCTGCCGCAGAGCAGGGGATAGATTATTTGCTGCTCAACCCGTTACACCTGCTCGACACCAAAGACGCAAAGGCCGCCAGCCCTTATAGCCCTGTGAGTCGGTTGTTATTGCACCCCCTTTATATCAGTATCGAACTCAGTGAGGATTGCGATCAAGGGCTTCGCCAGGCCTTGAGCGAGGCGCATGAACAATATCAAAGCCTTGCCAGTGCCCCCTGGCTCGATTACGAGCAGGTGTATGCCTTGAAATGGCCCTTGCTACAGCATCTCTATACGAATTTTTGTGCATCCGCCTGTGATGAGCGTCGTCGCGCCTTTAAGCATTTTCAAGACGCCCAGCGCGATGCTCTGGATACTTTGCCAACCGACAGCAGTGAACAGGATGAATATTGGCAGTGGCAGGCCTGGTTGCAACGCAAACATTGCCAGCAACTGGCCATCACCAGCGGCATGCGCATAGGGCTTATTAACGACTTGGCCGTGGGTGTTACGCGCGCTAGCGGCGAATATCGCCAGTATCAATCGCACTTTACTCAGGGCGCCGAGATAGGCGCGCCGCCGGATCCCTTTGCCCGTCATGGACAAAACTGGGGCATGCCCGCACTTCATCCCAAACGCATGGCAAGGGAGCACTTTGGCTACTTTAAAAGCCTGCTTGGCGCCAATATGCGAGATGTTGGGGCGCTGCGTATCGACCATGTGATGGCGCTGCGTCGTTTATGGTGGTGCCTGTCAGAGCAAGCAGGAAAAGAGGGCGAGCAACAGGGCTGCTATGTGTATTACCCCTTTGAAGAGTTGCTGGCGGCGGTGAAAATCCTCAGTCATCAATATCGCTGCGCTGTGATTGGCGAAGACCTGGGCGTGGTACCGCCGCAGGTGCAAACAGCGCTGGCCCAATCGCAAGTGCTTACCAATACCGTCTTCTATTTTTGTCGCGACCAGCATGGCTTTTGGGCGCCTGAGCATTTGCCCGAGCAGACCTTGCTGATGATAAGCAATCACGATTTGCCGCCCTTTGCCGCCTGGTGGCAAGGTGGTGATATCGAACAGGCGCAAAAACTGCAGCTCGTTAGTGAAGAGCAAGTACAAAATTTATATCGCCAAAGGCAGCTGCTGCGTGAGCAATTATTAGCGCTGCTCGCTAAGCATAACCAGGTTCACAGTCAAGAATCCACAAGTGAGGAAGTATATGCGGCCTTGTCTCAGGTGTTGGCCAAAGGGCCTAGCCGCTTGCTGACCCTGCAACTGGACGACCTGGATAACCAGCAGGTGGCGGTTAATGTTCCCGGCACCCATACTCAATATCCCAATTGGCGGCGACAACTAAGCACCCAGGGCGGTGCGATTTTGGCGCGTCGGGCGTCCCTTCTTCAGCAATTAGGTAGAACTAGAAATGGCACGTAGCGCAAAAAAAGTAGAGTTTCCGGTTAATTTAGATGCAGCCCTCGCGGCCCTTGAGCAGGCTAAAGTGGGCGAGCCTCGCCAGCTATTGGGTCATCAGTGTATCGAGGGTGCCTGGTTTATCCTTGCCTATAAACCCGGCGCCGAATCTGTGGCTGTGGTGTGTGCATCGGGCACAATTCAGGCGCAGCGTTATGGCGATTCGGATCTGTTTTTGGCGCCCAGCCAGGCGCAATTCGAACCTTATGAGCTGCAAGTTCGTTACCCGCATTTAGAGCGCCAGGAAGCGGATGTGTTTAGCCTGGGGCTGGGATTGAGTGCCGCCGACCTTTTTTACTTTCGCCAGGGCCAAGAGCAGCAGGCGCAGCGTCATTTAGGCGCGCACCCCATGGATATCGACGGAATTAGTGGCGTACGCTTTAGTGTCTGGGCACCTAATGCTCAGGCGGTCAGCGTGATTGGCGATTTTAACCATTGGGATAGGCGTCAACACCCCCTAAGCCGTGTTGATGACAGCGGCGTATGGGCCATTTTTATTCCCTCAGTGCCAGTGGGCAGCTGTTATAAATTCTCCATTCACAGCGCGCTGGGCGAGCACCTGGTTAAGGCCGACCCTTATGCGCTGGCCATGGAAAAACCGCCGGCCACCGCTTCGGTAGTTGCGCAAATACCAACACTTGTGCCGCTCAGCCCAGATTATTATCAGCAGCGCAGCGAGCGCAATGCCATTGATGCGGCCATTAGCATCTATGAGGTGCACCTGGGCTCCTGGCGCCGCGGCGAAAACAATGAGTATTTAACCTATCGTCAACTGGCGGAGCAGTTGCTGCCCTATGTAGAAGAAATGGGCTTTACCCATATTCAATTGATGCCGATCAGCGAATATCCCTTCGACGGCTCCTGGGGCTATCAGGGTATAGGCCTGTTTGCACCGAGTGCGCGCTTTGGCAGTGCCGAGGACTTTGCTTACTTTTGTGCCCAGTGCCGCGCTGCGGGTATCGGCCTGCTGCTCGACTGGGTGCCCGGTCACTTTCCCGGTGACAGCCATGGTCTGGCTCGTTTTGACGGCACCCACTTGTATGAGCATGCGGACACCCGCCAAGGCTTCCATCCGGATTGGCACACCTATATTTACAATTATGACCGCCAGGAGGTGCGCAGCTTCTTGGTGTCGAATGCCACTTACTGGCTGGAGCAATTTGCCGTGGATGGCCTGCGTGTAGATGCCGTCGCTTCCATGCTATACCTAGATTACAGTCGGCAAAACGGTCAATGGCTGGCGAATAAATTTGGTGGTCGCGAAAACCTCGGCGCCATAGATTGTTTGCAGCAGATCAACAGCGTTTGCTATGCCCGCAATCAGGGGATCATGATGGTCGCTGAAGAGTCCACCGCCTGGCCCGGGGTCACTAACAGCGTAGAGCATGGAGGCCTGGGTTTTGGTTATAAATGGAATATGGGCTGGATGAACGACTCGCTCAAATATATGCAGCTTGACCCCATCTATCGCCAATATCATCACCATGAAATGACCTTCTCGCTGGTCTATGCCTTTAGCGAAAACTTTATTTTGCCGCTGAGCCACGACGAGGTGGTACACGGTAAAGGCTCGTTGTTACATAAGATGCCCGGTGATCTGTGGCAGAAATTCGCTAACCTGCGCGCCTATTACGGCTTTATGTGGGCTCACCCGGGTAAAAAACTTCTCTTTATGGGCGGTGAGTTTGCTCAGCATGACGAGTGGAACCATGACAATTCCTTGCAATGGGATTTACTGGTGCACGCCAGTCATCAAGGTATCCAGGACTGGGTGCGTGATTTAAACCTGGTGTATCGCCAATACCGGGCCTTGCATGATAACGACCGCGACCCCAGCGGCTTTACCTGGCTTGATGGCGATAACAGTGCCCACAGTATTTTCAGCTTTGTGCGCACGGCTAAGGATGGCGGCCAAAAGGTGATTTGCGTGCATAACTTTACTCCTCAGGTGCACCATGATTTTCGCTTACCCGTGCCTGCAGCGGGCAAATACAGGGTGTTACTTAACAGCGACGACCAAGCCTATGACGGCAGTGGTGTAGCCGTTATTGAGGATGAAAATACGTTTATTGAGGCCGAGCCCGTGCCCTGGTTGCAGGAGTCTTATTCGCTGCAATTAAGTCTGGGGCCTCTGGCCAGCATTTATTTGTTGTGGGAGTGCGATGCGGATGCAGTGGCTAACCCGTAACGGCAACACAGATATCTTGGGCGCCTCGGTCAACGCCGAAGGCGTGAATTTCTGCGTCTTTGCCGAGCATGCCGAGTCCGTGTCCCTGTGCCTGTATGATAATTCCGGCCATAGCGAAGTGGCTCGGGTGGAGCTGTATCGCGGTGAAGCCGGACTTTGGTGCGTGCAAATCGATGGGATTTATGAAGGTCAGCTCTACGGTTACCGGGTTCATGGCCCATTTGCGCCCCACAAGGGGCAACTCTATAACGCCAATAAACTCCTTATCGACCCCTATAGCTACGCGCTTTATGGCGAGTTTCAGCCCAGTGTGCGCCATCGTGCCATAGACGAGCAGGGGGTATTGTGCCCTTTGGATAACGCTCATCTTATGCCTAAATCCAAGGTCTTTCAGGGAACTCCCTATGCCGGGACGCGCCCGCAGATCCCTTGGTCGCAAACCGTTATTTATGAGTGCCATGTTAAGGGCTGGTCAGCGCGTCACCCGGGTATCAGCGCCGCCAAAAGGGGCACCTTTTCGGCTCTGAGCGAAGATGCCTTTATCGAGCATATAAAGGCGCTTGGCGTCACCTCTGTTGAGCTGATGCCGGTGCAGCAGTTTATTAGCGAGCCATTTTTAGCGCCCTTGGAGCTGAGCAATTATTGGGGTTACAACACCTTAAGCTATTTTGCGCCTCATAAGGGGTATGCCCTGGATAATCCCACGCATGAGTTTACTGAAATGGTTGCCACCTTGCATCGCCATGGACTGGAGGTGATAGTCGATGTGGTTTACAACCATAGTAGTGAAGGCGCCTTACTCGGACCTTGTTGCCATTTGCGCGGTTTTGATAATCAGGTGTACTACCGTCTTGATGCTGAGGGTCAATACATTAATGACACCGGCTGCGGCAACACCCTGGCGCTGGAGCGTCCACAAACCTTGCAATTGGTGCTCGATAGCCTGCGGTACTGGTATCAGGTGCTGGGTGTTGATGGTTTTCGCTTTGATTTAGCGCCCATTCTTGGTCGCGATAAACGGGGGTTTAAAGCCGCCCACAGTTTCTTTCAATGTCTAGCTCAAGACCCTGTATTGCGCCGTGCCAAGGTGATTGCTGAGCCCTGGGATATAGGCCCGGGTGGCTATCAGCTCGGTGCTTTTGCGCCGCCCTGGCGGGAATGGAACGATCAGTACCGCGATGTGGTTCGCCGCTTTTGGCGCGGTGATGCGGATATGCTGGGGCTGCTGGCCAAACGCCTGCATGGCTCAGCGGATATTTTCGTCAATCGCCCCCCGAGCAGCAGCATTAATTTTATCGTCAGTCACGACGGTTTTACCTTGGCCGACTTGGTCAGTTATGAACACAAACATAATCAGGCTAATGGCGAGCACAACCGTGATGGCCACAGTGCCAACTACAGCTGTAATTATGGTGTTGAAGGTCATAGCCAGGACCCGCAAATCAAGGCACGCCGCCTTAAGGCACAAAAGAACCTGCTGCTTAGCCTCTTACTTTCTAAAGGCGTGCCCATGCTCAGCGCCGGCAGTGAGCTAGGCCATACTCAGGGCGGCAACAATAATGCTTACTGTCAGGACAACGCCATTAGCTGGTTGGCCTGGCACGACTACAACAGCCATCATCCCTTGGCGAGTTTTATCAGCGAACTACTGACGGTGCGCCGCTACTTCGCCATTTTCACGCTCGACAGACATATCCATCCGGATGATCCCCGCTTTACTGTGCTTTGGTATCGTCCCGATGGCCACCAGATGCAAACCCAGGATTGGCACGATACCAGTTTGCATACCCTGATCTACACCCTGATCGACAATGACCGCCAGCAGTGTCTGACCTTAGTGTTGCACCGTGGTGGCAGCGAGTGTGAGTTGTGTTTGCCGCCCTTGGGCTTGGGCTCAGAGGCGCTTACGGAGGAGCGCGGTCGTTGGCACTGTGTGCTCAGCAGTGACTGTGATACCCAGGGTTACGGCGACAGCCGCGCCATGCAAGCTCTGCATCAAGGCGACAAATTTACCTTAAGCCCCGGCTCCAGCTGGGTGTTTAGCAATATTCCATGGCCGCAAATAGTGAGACCTTCAGCATGACTAAACCTGCACCCCAATGCCAACCCTATGATTGGCAAGAAGCCCCCTTGCTCGACAGCCAAACCCTGGCCGTTGATCTAGCCCGGCATCTGCATTACACCCTGGGCCGTGACAAGGTCGGCGAATCCCAGCATTATCTCTATCAGGCATTGGCGCTGACCATACGAGATAGATTGGTGGCTCGCATGCGCCATACCCGCAATGATAATGCCGATAAACGCAGCGTGTCTTATTTATCCTTGGAATTTCTGATTGGTCGCAGCCTCAATAACGCCATTTTAAATCTCGATTTGGCCGATGAGGTCAGAGCCGCATTGGCAAACTATTGCGCCGAGCTTGAACATGTCGCCGATGCCGAGCATGACGCAGGCCTAGGAAATGGTGGCCTGGGCCGCCTTGCGGCGTGTTTTCTCGATAGTTGTGCGGCCATGGCCCTGCCGGTCACCGGCTATGGCATTCGCTATGAATATGGCATGTTCAACCAGCGTTTGGATAATGGCTATCAGGTTGAGCAACCAGATCACTGGCTGCATGAGGGCCACCCCTGGGAGCTGCCGGCACCGGATCAAACGGTGCGGGTGAAGTTCTTCGGCCATGTTGAGGTATTTAAGGATGCCAAGGGGCGCAGCCATCGCGTGTGGGTAGACACCCATGATGTGTTTGCCGTGCCTTATGATGTGCCTGTGCCCGGCAATGGCAATGATGTGGTCAACACCCTAAGGTTGTGGAAAAGTGAAGCCACCGATGAATTCGATTTAAGTGAATTTAATGCCGGTGGTTATGCCGAGGCGGTGGCGAAGAAAAACCTGGCCGAACAAATCTCCATGGTGCTGTACCCCAATGATGCCTCGGAAAACGGCAAAGAGTTGCGCCTGCGTCAGCAATATTTCCTCTGCAGTGCGTCCTTGCAGGACAAAATAAAACAATGGGTTGAGCGCC
The DNA here is from genome assembly GCF_002964725.1 of Pseudoalteromonas sp. T1lg76. Lineage (NCBI taxonomy): Bacteria > Pseudomonadati > Pseudomonadota > Gammaproteobacteria > Alteromonadales > Pseudoalteromonadaceae > Pseudoalteromonas > Pseudoalteromonas sp. T1lg76. The sequence goes on along the minus strand of NZ_PQCE01000011.1, from coordinate 45,606 downwards.
GCGGCGATGATTTCACCGAGTTTGCCGATTATCACGTATTCCAGCTTAATGACACCCATCCCAGCATAGCCGTGGCCGAGCTGATGCGTTTGCTGATTGATGAGCACGAGCTCGACTGGCAGCAGGCCTGGGACATCACTACACAAACCATGGCCTACACCAACCACACCTTGCTGCCGGAAGCCTTGGAAAAATGGTCGGTAGCCCTGTTTGCCCGTCTATTGCCGCGCCTGCTTGAGATCATCTATGAAATCAATGCCCGTTTCTTAATAGAAGTGGCAAAACGTTGGCCCGGCAATAACGACAAGCAAAGGGAAATGTCGTTAATCGAGGAGGGCACAGAGCCACAGGTGCGAATGGCGTATCTGGCCATTGTTGGCAGCTTCTCGGTCAATGGCGTTGCGGCGATGCACAGTGAGTTACTCAGGCAAAACCTGTTTAAAAACTTCTACGAGCTATGGCCACATAAATTCAATAACAAGACCAATGGTGTGACCCCCAGACGTTGGTTGATGCACTGTAACCCGCAATTGGCGGCGCTGATCACCAGTAAGATTGGCGCGCACTGGCAGGATGACTTTAGCGAGATCAGTAAACTGCGCCGTTATTACGATGAGCCACAGTTGCTGGCCCAGTGGCAAGAGGTTAAGCAAGCCAATAAGCAGCGCCTGTGCGCCCTGGTGCAGTCGCAGTGCGGCGTGGAATTTGACGCCAATATGCTGTTTGACGTTCAGGTTAAGCGTATTCATGAATATAAACGCCAGCTGCTTAATATCCTTCATGTTATTCATCTGTATCGGCGTATTTGCGATGGCGATACCGACAATATGGTGCCGCGTTGCGTACTCATTGGCGGTAAGGCGGCGCCGGGATATTTTATGGCCAAGCAGCTTATTAAGTTGATCAGCAATGTAGCGGCGACCATCAATGATGATGCCAAAGCCAAGCCCTGGCTCAGGGTGGCATTTTTGCCTAACTACAATGTTACCGCCATGGAAACCATCTGTCCGGCGGCGGATCTGTCCGAGCAAATCTCTACCGCAGGGAAAGAGGCATCCGGCACCGGCAATATGAAATTTATGATGAACGGCGCCATTACCATAGGCACCCTGGACGGCGCCAATGTGGAGATGCGCGAAGCCTTGGGCGGCGAGCATTTCTTTGTGTTCGGCGCCGAGGTTGAGCAGGTTGATGCCATTCGCAAAAATTACAATGCACGCGACATTATCGCCGGTGATAAGAATTTAAGTGCTGTATTAGCGCTGCTGAAAAGCGGTCATTTCAATGTCTGTGAGCCGGGGATTTTCGACTCGATTCTGGCGGCGCTCTATAGCGACACCGACCCTTGGCTCACCTGTTACGACTTTGCCGATTATTGCCAGGCGCAGGAGCGCGTCGCCAAGGCTTACCAGGATAACCAAGGTTGGACGCAAATGAGTGTGCTCAACACCGCCGCATCCGGCCCGTTTTCCAGCGACCGAACCATTGCCCAATACAGCCAAGAGATTTGGCGCCTAAACCCGATTACTACACCCCAAGGAGAATAGTATGCCCAGTTATGCCAATCGCTATATTAGTAATCTGACCCGTGATACCTATGCGCTGATCCTCGCCGGTGGCCGAGGCTCGCGTTTGCACGAGCTAACCGACTGGCGCGCCAAGCCAGCGGTGTATTTTGGCGGCAAACACAGAATTATCGACTTTCCGCTGTCAAACTGCATAAACTCGGGTATTCGTCGCGTGGGGGTAGCAACACAATATAAGTCGCACTCGCTTATTCGCCATGTGCAGCGCGCTTGGGGGCATTTTAAAAAGGAACTGGGTGAGTCGGTGGAGATTTTACCTGCATCGCAGCGTTATGGCGACGAATGGTATTGTGGCACCGCCGATGCGGTATTCCAGAACATGGATATTATTCGCCATGAACTGCCTCGCTACGTGATGATTTTATCCGGCGACCATGTTTATCGCATGGACTACGGCGCACTGATAGCCAAGCACGTTGAAACCGGCGCCGATATGACTGTTTGTTGCATCGAGGTGGACAGCCAGGACGCTGCCAATACCTTTGGGGTGATGACGGTGGATGAACATAATCAAATTCGTCGCTTTGATGAAAAGCCCCCGGTGCCCAATGAAATTCCAGGTAAACCGGGTCGCTGTTTGGCTTCGATGGGTAACTATGTGTTTAATACCGAGTTCCTGTTTGAGCAGTTGCACAAGGATGCGCAAAACTCGGGCTCGGGCCGTGACTTCGGCCATGACATTATCCCCGCCATTATCGACCAGCATAAGGTATTTGCCTTCCCCTTTACCGACCCGAATATGTCTGGTCAGCCTTACTGGCGTGATGTGGGTACATTGGACTCTTTCTGGGAGGCGAATATGGAGTTGGTATCGCCTGAGCCAAAGCTTGACCTTTACGACCCTAGCTGGCCTATTTGGACGTATCAGGAGCAACTGCCACCGGCAAAATTTATTTTCGATGATGACGAACGCCGCGGCATGGCGGTTGACTCCACGGTTTCAGGCGGCTGTATTATTTCCGGCTCAAGGGTGCGTAAATCCCTGTTGTTCTCCAATGTCTATGTGCATTCTTACTGTGAAATTGAAGAGGCCGTGGTGCTGCCCGGAGTTGTGGTAAACCGCAATTGCCGGATCAAAAGGGCGATCATCGACCGCAGCTGTAAGATACCGGCGGGCTTACACATAGGCCTGGATCACGAGCAGGATCGCGCCAACGGTTTCAGGGTATCAACAAACGGCATCGTGCTGGTGACCAGAGATATGCTCGCGGCCTTGGCGGCCAAAACCAACAGCGGCGCGCAGCAAAGGGCCTAGTTGTTATGAGTGCAGTATTATTTGTAAGTAGTGAAAGCGCCGCCATCAGCGGCGCCAAGGTGGGCGGCGTTGCCGATGTGGTTGCCGAGGTATCAACAGCCTTGGCTCGTATCACGAGTGCATCAGCTACGTCGGTGCAGGTGGTGCTTCCTGAGTACGCCTGTCTGACACTGGCCGAGCGCACGCTTTGCGGTCAATACTCGGTGAACTTTGCCGGCCATCAATTGACCTTAAGTTTATATCGGGTGCTGGTGGCGCAGGGGGTCACTCACTATGTGCTCAGTCATCCTTGGCTTAATAGCGCCGAGGTGTATCACAATGACACGGATAATCGCCCTTTTGCTGCAGATGCCAGCAAGTTCGCATTATTTTGTTTGGGGGTGGCCGAGGCGATAAAGCAGGGTGCCTTTGGTGAACTGGATGTGCTGCATCTGCATGACTGGCACAGCGCCACCTTGGCGGTGCTAAGGGCGTTTGCGCCTCAGTATGAGTGCTTGCAAGGGTTGCGCACCGTTTATACCGTGCATAACCTGGCGCTGCAGGGCACAAGGCCATTTAGCGGCGATGAGTCATCGCTGCAAACCTGGTTTCCTTGGTTGGGTTACGACGGACAGCAAATCTGCGATCCTCACTATCAGCATTGCTATAACCCGATGCGTGCGGCCATTACTTTGTGCGATAAAATTCACCTGGTGTCGCCAACTTATGTTGAGGAAGTATTGCAACCGAGCGATCCAGAGCGGGGCTTTATCGGCGGTGAGGGCTTAGAGGGTGAGTTGCAAAAGGCCCATCAACAAGGTCGTTTGGTTGGCATATTAAACGGCTGCGATTATGAACAAGAAGCCGCTTCTTATCCGCATAAGGCGCTTTGGCCATTAACGCAGCAGGCGCTGTTTACGGCCATGGCCAAGCTGCCACAGCTGAGCAGCGGCCACTATATAGCCCATGTGCGCATGCAGCAATGGCAGCAGTTGCAAATCAAACCCTGGCTTGGTTCGGTGGGACGGGTGACGTCGCAAAAGGTCGCCTTGTTAGCGCAGCGCTTGGCGAAGCCTATGGCATCGTCAGATGGAACTTTAGTTATCGATGCGGTGCTCGATGAACTAGCCAAAGAACAAAAGCATTTTATTATGCTCGGCTCTGGCGACTCTTATTATGAGCAGCTCCTGACTCAAGCCATGGCCAGACATGATAATTTCCTTTTTATCAACGGCTTTTCCCTGGCGCTTAGTGATGCTATCTATGAGCTGTGTGAGCTCTTCTTTATGCCCAGCTCGTTTGAGCCCTGTGGTATCAGCCAGATGCTGGCCCTGCGCAGCGGTACTCCTTGTCTGGTGCACGGTGTTGGTGGCTTAAAGGACACGGTCAAAGAAGGAGAGAGCGGCTTTGTATTTAATGGCGACAGCCCAACAGAGCAAGGTGAGCAACTACTGGCGTGCCTTACTCGCGCTCTGGACATGCACAAAGATCAGCCCCAGGATTGGCAACAGCTATGCGCAAATGCCAGAGAATGTCGCTTTAGCTGGCATGAGGCCGCCAAAGCCTATTTAAGCGAGCTCTATGGCGGTTAAAGCGCTTTAGTATTGCGCAGCCATATCCTTTATTCCCGATTCTGACACCGGGGCGAACATATGCTCGGCTCGGTGTCAGAAAAAGACCTTCATCCCATATCCTCAAAAACACGGATAAGTAAAAACGTGTCAATTATGTCGTTTTGGCACGCTATGTAATACACAAAAACGGCTCGATTATGTGGTAATAAGAGATAGATTGCTGATTTTAATTGGCAAAAATAAAGTACATAGGGAGCCACGCAAGGCTCGAATAAGTGAAGGCTCGTTTTTTCTGGTTCGTTTCTAGATTGCGTGTTAACAAAACACCTGATAACTTATTGCTATTACTGAATAAAAAAGTTTATTGGTGGGCAAGGTTGAGGTTGTGGATAACTTCCTTAACCGGGAATTCGCACTAATAAGCTGTTGGGTGTTGGAAAGGAACCGTCGATGGAAATTGATGAAATCGTAAAATTAGTGCTACTTCCATTTGGCGGAGTATCTGTTGTACTCGTTGCGATGGTCGGTTGGCTTGCTCACATAAGCACCAAGAGGATTGTAGAAGGCGAACTGGCGGAACATAAATTGCAACTTGAATCATTTAAATCAGAAAGCAACAAAGAGCTCCAGTACGTAAAAGATACCGGCACCAGAGAAATTGAAGCGCTGAAAAACCAGTACACCGCGGACATTGAACGAATTAAGGCTCAGCTGCAATCAGAGTTTTTGAAATACGAAACATACACCACAATTTCAAAAGAAATTTATCAGGGGCTGTTTGCAAAAAGAGTTGAGGTATACGGCCAACTATTGAATCTAAAAAAAGAAATTGATAAGTCGATTGTAGATAATGCGGATTTTCTGGAAATTCATGATGATGATCCGTCTCCTTTTACAGATGCGGTAAAGAAAATCGGAGACGCATCTCAAGATAATCCAATGGTGCTATCTAATGAATTAGCGGAACTGTCTTCGGAGCTGGTTGAAAAGTCCAATCGCGTTTTTTCAAACGCAAAGGTGCAGTCATTTTACGCAGAAGCCCATAATCACGATGCCCAGTATGTGCATGAGATAGTCATGGAAGCTGAAAATGACGCACTAAGAAAGATGTTTGCTGAGTGTGGCGACGTTTACGAACGATGGTTTGTCCAGCTTAACGATGACGTCTCTAAAATCCGTTCCGTACTTGATTTGGCGGGTGATTTTTTAGAGAGCAAAACACTAACAAATAGCTCCAGCGGACGCGCCAAAGGCGCGCCGCTGAGCTAGGCGGTAGGCAAATATTTACATCCCACGGAGGCGAAATGTACAAAGGAAGTTGTTTGTGTGGCTTTATTCAGTTCGAGTTACATGGTGGAATTACAGATCCTATTTATTGTCATTGCTCACTATGTCGAAAAGCGAGTGGCAGTGCTTTTGCAACGAATGGATATGTAAATAAGCCAGATCTCCACCTTAATGACGCGAAAGGTACTCTTACGTATTACGAAAGTAGTGAAGGGAAACGTAAATACTTTTGTTCGACATGCGGTGCGCCAATCTATAGTTCAAACTCAGCTAAGCCGGAGAAGCTTAGAATCCGTTTAGGTGTAATCGACAGTGATATAGTTGAACGACCAATCTCGCATAACTTCAGCACATCAAAAGGGAACTGGGAAGAACTAGAAATAAACTTGCCAATGTATGAAGGGCACGAACCATCGAGAAGATAACTGGAGCAAGAAAATTTGCCTAACAAAGCGTTCAAGGCGGATTCACAACGCTTGGCATTTTTAGTTTGAATCAGCTTAAGTGTTTACGGCACAATGGCTTAGGTTGGGTGGTGGCGTTGTTCACCACTTAATGCGGCGTTAGGCAAAACAAGGAGAAAGTAGATGGATCAAATCAAAAATCGAGTAATTGCCGTAATTTTAGGTGTTGCCCTAGCTTATGCGTCGATTGCTATTGCAGGCATTGGTGCTGCAGTAGCAATACCGGCTCACATTTTAAAACCGGTTGCACAAGTATCAAGCCTCCTTGCGTTTATGCTGGTCGACTTATTCACTATCGCAGTACCGTTGGCAGCAGCATTTTTTGTGGTGGCTTTCGCCAGTAAGTTGGTAATCAGAAAGCCAGACTTTACTTTTTACGCGTTGTTGCTCGCGCCTCTGGTGTTATTGCAGCTTTATTTTGTTGCACAATCACAGCCACAGATGCTCTTTAACATAGTTACAACGCTGCCACGTTATCTGTTATTGGCTGTGTGCTTTTACTTTTTGGTTCGCAGCAGTAAGCAGGCAAATGCCTAACAAGGCCAGTCAGCAACGCCCCAACAAGTTGGGGCTTGACCTCGTTTCACTCGGCCGCTGCTGGCGGCGTTAGAAAGCCTATGAAGAATTTGAGTTACCTTTTAGCTTTGTTTTTTTTATTTGGTTGTGGAAAGAAAGAGCCTGACCCCGTTTGGGATTGGGGGTATTTACCTACGTCAGAAATATCAAACTCTAAACTGGAACAATGCGCTCACGAGTATTATCAGTCTTTTCCAATTTCGACAGATAGTGGAGAAAGTCTTAGGGTTGGACAAAGTTCTATTTCAGGCCGTTCTCATAAACACTATATTGGCTCTGGTTGTATGGTTGCTACTGTAAGCACAAGAGTCTATTTAGATGCTGGCAAACAAGCTAATAATTTTTACTCTGTTTCTGTCTTAATGCCAACTTTAGATGATAGGTGCAGGAGTGACTCTGACCTACCAGCGTGTAAGGAAAGCTCAGTTAGTCACACAGTCTTATTTTCTAGAGATATTTCAGCTAATGAGATTGGTGACTATTTTAAAAGCAAGACTATGAATCAGGTCGTAAGTTATGACGAATATAGTCGAGTTGTATCTTTTCGACTCAGAAATAAAAGCCTTGAGTATAGGATGCAGGCTTTCTAACAAAACAAATTAAAAGTGCGGACAAATAACAGTTGGCTTTGTTCGTGCCTCACAATTTTAGCCAACTATTATTAGCCGGTTACAACGGTGTTAAGTGCAAAGGAAGATCATGCACACTGAAGATTCGATTATAAAAATTTCTGATATATGTAAGGGGAACCGTATTCACCTCCCAGAGGACGCTGGAGTCTATGCGTTCTGGTGGATTGGGGATAAATCAGAACTTATGGGGGCTAACCGACATATTTCACTGAAAGGTCCGGGAGGACGATTTGTTGACGTGGAGTTAATGGACTGGTGGCCGGCTGAACTCAAGTACCCCTGTCTGTATGTGGGCAAGAGCACCAATATCAAAAAGCGCTTTTCTTTGCATTTAAAGAGAGGCTCGGCTGGGCGTCTACACAATATCCCCCGAAATAATAGAAAGCAAAGGCCCGTAACGACATCGTGCCAGGTTCGCTATGGAATAGAGCACACGTTCAAAGCCCATCAGGCGCCACTAGATATCATCAATATAAAGCTAGGCTTTTCCTATTCTACTAACTTCTCGCAAAATGCTATTGCTGAGCGGTTTTATACGGAGGATCGGTTGATCGGAATATGGAGGCCTTGGTTTAACGTTGATTCTGAGCGTTAGCGCACTTAACAATCGGCTGCACCGGAAAAATTTCCGCTGTCATCTTTTGTGCATGAAAACGCACAAAAGTCGCCATCACAAAGTTACCCGGTGAGCCGGGCGTTATATGCCAAGGGGGATGGCGTGAAAAATTTCATTATTGGTTGTTTTGTTGGAATTCTATTTTGCTCTATTGCTTTCTATTTCGTGCTAAAACAAGAGCAAGAAAACAAATTCAAGCTAGGTCAAACTCATGGGTTTGTTCATGGTCAGTCGAAAACAATAGAATTGTTATCACCATATTTGCCAGCCGTTTCCTCAGCAGAAGAAGTTCAGGTACTTTTCTCAGTCAAAACTACAGATATAGTGTTGTATAAGGAAAGCGGTAAACAAACCATCGGTATCCGCGAGTAGTTGGCATATAGCAAGGCAGTTTAACAAAGGACACAAAACAGCAGGCTTGTGCTCCTTCGTCGCTAATTTTAGCCTGCTATTTTGTGCCGTTTACGGCAAGCGTTATATAGCTAGGAAGCATTGATGAAAATTTATGGATATGCGAAAGCAAATCAAAATGAGCTATTAGAATTATCTGAAGTCACAATAAGCTCAAACCCTGAAACATTAAGAACGATAGCTTCATTTATAAATAAAATGGCTCAAGAAATCGAAGAAAAAGGAGTCGATTTTGAGCATGAGCATTTTAAGGATTATATAGAAGAACTTAACCAAGAATCTCCAGATATAATTGTACATTCAAACGCTATATAACAAGCTGTTTGTGGATGGGACTCGTACTGGTTTGCTCGGGTTCGTTTTTCACCAAGTATGGCAAGCCAATACTCGCCCCATAGCAAGGCGTTATACGCACATGGAGAAGCAATGAAACAATTAGTGCCCCTGTTACTTTTTATCCCTTTGTTCGCTTTCGCTGAGGAAGCAGTAGACTGTGAAAAAGCGTGGACGACACTCGCGATTAACCAGTGTATGCATAAAGCTCTGGTGGCGGCTGAGAAGGCAATGGCTAAGTACTTGGCGAAGAGTCTAGAGAGATATGCACAAGACAATGTATCAGCAACAGCAATTCAAAAAGGCCAGGACGCCTGGTTGAGTTATCGCGAAGCACATTGTGGAGCAGTTTATGACACTTGGCGTGATGGCACCATAAGGACTGCTATGGGACTGGGTTGCAAATTAGAATTAACTCATCAAAGAACGGCTGTTTTGTGGCAATCATTTTTAACTTATGTTGATTCAACCCCCCCTTTGCTTCCCGAGCCTAACTCATATGAACCAAAGTCATATTAAAAGTGCACATAACAGGTGCCGAAACCAAAGGACGCCAAACAGCGAGCCTGTGCTACTTTTGATGGGGAAGACCAATTTCATTCTGGAGGGGTAAGTGCAAGAGTTTGATAGAAAGGCTCATTGGCAAAACGTCTATGAGCACAAAGAAGCGACTGAAGTCAGCTGGTTTCAAGCAAAGCCGGTCCTCTCCCTTGAGCTCATAGCCAACAGTCATCTCGAACTCTCTGCTCCGATCATAGACGTAGGTGGGGGAGCGTCGGTGCTGGTCGATCAACTGCTTGATCAGGGGTACACAAATCTTACCGTACTGGATATATCCGGTGCGGCATTGGCTAAATCGGCAAAGCGTCTGGGAGAAAAAGCCGGCGCGGTCAATTGGTTTGAGTCTGACGTTACCGCTTTCTCGCCGGATAGTCAGGTTGCACTTTGGCACGACCGGGCGGTGTTCCACTTCTTAACGGACGCTGCAGAGCGTCAGCGTTACGTGGGGGCGTTGAAAAAAGCGCTGCGCCTGGGCGGTCATCTAATTATTGCTGCTTTTGCAATCGGTGGCCCTGAAAAATGCAGCGGATTGCCTATAGTTCAATATGATGCTGCAAAGCTGATAGCCGAGCTTGGGCCGGAGTTCAGGCTGCTTGAGGAGCGAATAGAGGAGCATATCACCCCGGCCCAAAGGGTGCAGAAATTTGCCTATTTCCGCTTTGAGCGTATCGTAGAAAACGAAATATATTAAGTGCTTGCAGGCGAAGTTTGACCCGCTGCGCATCCTTACTTTCACAAGGGCAGATCGCCTCTGAACCTCGGCGTTGGCCCTTGACAGTCGGAACGACTTCTTATGGGTACAGGTAAGCAAGACAATTCAGGAGTCACCCGATTACCGAAGGAATTTGCTGATCGGCTGACCAACCCCTTTGCGCGCTTCTTGCGTATTGAGTCAGCGGGTGGGGCCATTCTTCTATTTTTCACTGTTGCCGCACTCATTGTATCCAACTCACCGTGGGCTGACTCGTTCGAACACGTATGGGAGACACAGATAGGTCTTCAGCTTGGTTCATTCGAGTTTGCCCGTTCACTGCGGGAATGGATCAATGATGGCCTGATGACGCTGTTTTTCTTTCTTGTCGCATTGGAACTTAAGCGGGAGTTGGTTCTCGGCGAGTTGAGCAAGCCCCGCATGGCCGCGTTATCCATAGTCGCTGCGCTGGGCGGTATGATCGTTCCCGCTGCGATCTATCTGGCACTGCAATCAGGACAACCCGGCCAGCATGGATGGGGCACTGTCATGGCAACTGACACAGCGTTTGTTATCGGTTGCCTCGCCCTGCTTGGCTCACGCGTTCCTCAAAGCTTAAGGGTGTTTATGCTGTCGTTAGCGATTGTTGACGATATCGGCGCCATACTGGTCGTCGCAATCGGCTACAGCAGTGATATTGCCTGGTGGCCCTTGGTGATGGCTGCGCTTGGCCTAGTGAGTATCCGCGCAATTGCAATGCTCGGTTTTCGTGGTTTTCCTCTGTACTTTCTCGTGGGCCTGGTTATCTGGCTTGCCGTGGATGCATCCGGGATCCACGCTACCATCACAGGCGTGATGCTCGGCCTGATGACGCCGGCGCGTCGATGGGTCAGCGATAAGCGGTTGTACGCGATATTGGGTCAGGTTATTGCGCATCCAGCAAGCAGTGAAAGCAGCGGCGATACCAAGGATCGACAAACATTACAGATGGCCGAAATTGCCGTGCGTGAAACGCTATCTCCAGTGGAGCGTCTGGAGATGGCGCTACATCCCTGGGTTGGTTTTTTCATCATGCCCCTGTTCGCATTTGCGAACTCTGGATTGCCACTCACGTTCAGCGAAGTAGAAAGCTTGCTCGCAGTGGCGATTTTCCTAGGCTTCGTGCTTGGTAAGCCTATTGGTATCCTGTTGTTCTGTTGGCTGGCTATACGTTTGCACATCGCCATTCGCCCGCCTGAACTTAGCTGGAGGGTATTGGCCGGGGGGAGCCTGCTCGCCGGGATCGGCTTCACCATGGCGCTGTTCATTGCGAACATAGCTTTCGATAAGAGCCTGATTGACAGTGCTAAGCTGGGAATCTTCCTCGCATCCGTTTTCTCTGCGGTGGCTGGGCTTGCTCTTTTGATGCGGTTGCCTGTACGTGTAGAAACTCCTTGAGTGTGTCACAAATGGCAGCGCTTTATACCCGTTTGGAACGGTGATAAAGGATGCAGTTTATGTTGTTATTGGCGCTGAAAAAGACGTGAAAAATATCGCGCCTTTTAACTTTAACTTTCTGTGTCCTCAATTACTGAACTTTATTCTTAAGACCTTCGTAAAACACGTTGTTTGCAAATACAGTCACAATGTTATGGAGTGGGCATGAATCGCATTAACCCGGCTAAATTACACCATAGTAAGTGGACAGCAGTTAAGCCGATGAATCGAGAAAAGCATTTCTTAGTATCAGAAATTGAGTTCGACGAGGAGGGTTCTGTGATTTCCTGTAAATTGGAAGCGGTTCTGTCCAAGAACGAGTATTTAATAGACTGGACTGAATTGAAAAGCCAAGAGCAATGGCTTCAGGGTTGGAAATAACCGTAACCCTCGCAAAACACCTTAATGCCGCATTATCAACATCTTAAAAGCAGGCACAAAAAAGCCTGCGTTGGGCAGGCTTAATGTGAGTGAAAAGGGCGTTTAGCCGTTTTCTAACGCGTATTGCTTACAGGCATCCGTGTCCACACATTCGCCATACAGGTAAAGTGAGTGGTTGGTCAATTTAATGCCATTGCTGTGGGCGATTTCAAGCTGACGCTGTTCGATCATCTCGTCTTCGAATTCGATTACGCGACCACATTTTAAACACACCAGGTGATCGTGGTGGGTCGAGCCGGCAAGTTCAAACACTGATTTGCCGCCTTCAAAGTGGTGGCGGGTAACGATGCCGGCATCGTCAAACTGGTTTAGGACGCGATACACAGTTGCCAGACCGATTTCTTCACTGTTATCGAGCAGGATTTTATAGACATCCTCGGCGCTGATATGTTGGTTATCAGGGCATTGGAGGATCTCCAAAATTTTAATCCGCGGAAGCGTGACCTTGAGGCCTGCTTTTTTGAGCTCTAGGTTATGATCAGTCATTCAACTTGTTCTCAATTATGATTCTTTTTTGTGCACCTGAGGCGGACTTTGCCTTGGTGCGCGCGACGCATTTAAAAATTAACAATAACGTGCTTCGAGGGCAAGTGTAAAGCCAAGTTAAACTTGCCCAGCAAAGACTTAGTCAGCTAATTCGGCCAGGCACATTTCTTCATGAATTTGTGCGCACCACTGCTTCACGCGTTGCTCGGTAAGCTCTGGCTGGCGGTCTTCGTCGATACCCAGGCCCACAAAGTGGTTGTCATCAATCATGCCTTTTGACGCTTCGAAGTCATAACCTTCGGTAGACCAGTGACCGACAACGATGGCACCACGCTCGGTGATGATGTCGTTGATCATGCCCATGGCGTCAAGGAAGTACTCGGCATAGTCTTCCTGATCACCACAACCGAAGATGGCGCAAAGTTTACCTTCAAAGTCGATGGCTTCTAGTTCAGGGAAAAAGTCATCCCAGTCACACTAGCTTCACCATAGTACCAAGTAGGGATACCAAATAGCAGCAGGTCAAACTCTGCGATCTCTTCTTTACTACTTTTTGCGATATCGTGCACGGCGACCAATTTCTTGCCGAGCTCTTTTTGGATCATTTTTGCTACGTGTTCAGTGTTACCCGTGTCGCTACCAAAAAATATACCTACACTTGCCATGAATAAATAACCTTTTATGTATCTATAGCCAATCGTTCTTGCAAAATGGTTTCAATCAACGCACTGCGGCTAATATTTTGCGCATCCGCCATATCGTTTAGTGCTTGATACAGCTGTGATGAAACTTTAAATTCGACGCGTTTTAAGCCTCGCGCTTTATCGCGCTTAAGCTGATTTCGCTTATTTACTTTTAACTGTAACTCCCGTGGGAGCGGGTTTGTTTTCGGACGACCCGGACGTCGCTCGTACTCGAATAAATCAAGTGTCGTTCTATCTAGCTCTGACTTGGCCATGGTTAACCCACACCTGCTCCTTGCCAAAACACCTGGATCAGGCCCTTAGCGATAAAGCCGGAACAGCCTAAAAATAATACAAGCCATACCACGTAGCGGCCAAATTTAGGCACATTGCCTTTTTTCAAAACGTCTTGAATAGCCATGCCGATAAAGAAGAAGATGCCAGCAAGGCCAAAATATAACCCAAGGGTATCCAGTCCATTTATAAATTGGTCGACCATTTACTGCTACCTATTTGGAAAACGGCGCGCATTGTAGCACATAAAAAATGAATAATTTAGGCATAATGCGCGTTTCGACTCACATCAGTATAGTGCCTTTAGCACTTTAATTTATTGATATGGATTAACGAGTTAAAAAATCAACTATGGACTTATTAACCGCCACCGGTTTTTCCGCGTGCAACCAGTGCCCAGCACCTTGAATCACCTTGGCCTTGGCCTTGGGAAACAAGCGCATAATCTCATCGCGGTGCGCGGCTTCGATATAATCGGAGTCACCGCCCTTGATAAAGAGTGTATCGCACAAACAAGAATCATTTGCAACTGGAGTTCCGAGGATTTGTGGGTATTCTGCACTGAGAACTGGCAGGTTAAATTGCCAGTTCAGCGTCCCGGCGTCTGTTTTACTTAAACTCTTGGCCAAAAACTGGCGCACGCCCATGGCATCTATATATTCGCTCATCAGTACATCGGCTTCACTGCGCGAGTGTACGGCGCTGTTGGCCACCGCCTGTAATGCTTTAAAGATGGCGTCATGACGGGAGTGATAGGCAACCGGCGCAATGTCTAAAACCACAAGCTTATCAACGCATTCGGGTTTAGTGAGCGCGACCTGCATGGCGACTTTACCGCCCATGGAGTGGCCAACCAAATGCGCTTTTTCAATGCCCAGGTGTGCGAGCAGGGCGATAATGTCATCGGCCATGGCCGGATAATTCATATCCTTGCTATGGAATGAACGGCCGTGGTTGCGCACATCCACATTAACTACATGAAAGTGTTCACCCAGTGCCCGGGCAACCACCTTTAAATTGTCGAGTGAGCCAAACAGGCCATGGATAACGATAACGCTCGGTGCCTGTGTGGCACTTAATCCGCTTTGTTCATAATTAAGTAACATAGATATGCCAATTTGGGGTTAGAAAAACGCAGGAATTGTGCCCGAGCTAAGGGCCTTTTTGCAACCTTGATGGTGATTCAACAGGCATGATAATGCCGATATGATGATCTGTATGCCCTAGCTTATTCACTTAACTTGGGTATAATTCTGCCATGCGTGAAAGACACGGCAGTAATGACAGGAATATCATGAAAAAAATAGAAATAGACGACGAGCTATATCAATATATCGCCAGTAACACCCAAAGTATTGGCGAGAGTGCCTCCACTATTTTGCGTCGTTTATTGAATCTGCACAATGCCGGTGCCGACTCGGTCCCAGCGCCCGCAACGCCAGTTGCCTCGACAGACAAGCCATCTATGGCAACGACCGAAACAGCCTCACCTGCACCAAGTGCACCAGCAAAAGAGCAGGCCAGTGATCAGGGCTCTGTATTCGATATTCTGAATAAAGAAGAGCTGGCGATGCAAAAAGGTGTGGTGGGTCGCTTCTTATTTATTCTGGCAGCGTTTCATCGCAGTCATAAGGGCACCTTTGAGCGTGTTTTGAATATCAAGGGTCGTGATCGTCGCTACTTTGCTACCAGCAAAGAAGAGCTCCAAGCCAGCGGCAGCAGCCTGAATCCAAAGAATATAGACGACAGCCCCTACTGGGTCATGACCAACTCCAACACCACGCGCAAGAAAATGATGCTGCATGAAGTGGCGTTGGAACTAGGTTATAGCAAAGAACAAGCTGAAATCATTCGCGACTATCTATAAGGAACCAAGCATGGCCGTTCACCCAAACGCTGGAAAAACCGCTCCTCAGTCAGAGCTAATTAATGTGCCTAAACTGATGAGTGCGTATTATTTGCACGAGCCCGATGTTGAGCAATACCCTGAACAGCGTGTGGCATTTGGTACCTCGGGCCATCGTGGCTGCTCCTTAAATACCCAGTTTAATGAATCGCATATTCTCGCCATTACCCAGGCTATTTGCGATTACCGTAAACAAAACAATATCTTTGGTCCCTTGTTCCTAGGCAAAGACACCCATGCCTTGTCAGAGGCGGCGTTTAATTCCGCCATTGAGGTCTTGGTTGCCAATGAAGTGCAGATTATTACCCAGGAAGGGGAAGACTACACGCCAACGCCGGTGATAAGCCACGCCGTGGTCAGCCATAACAATGCGCACCCAAGCGAATTAGCCGATGGCATAGTGGTGACGCCGTCACACAATCCTCCTGAGGATGGTGGCTTTAAATACAACCCGCCTAACGGCGGCCCGGCGGACACAGAAATCACCAAATGGATTGAAGACAGAGCGAATCAACTGCTGGCGGAAGACCTGGTTGAAGTCGAGCTGTTTCCTTATGTAAAGGCGGTGCGTTCCGGTTTTATCAAGTATGTGGACCTGCAAACCCCGTATGTCGAAGATCTTGTCAACGTTGTGGACATGCAGGCTATCGCCAAATCTGGCATTAGCTTAGGCATTGACCCGCTGGGTGGCTCGGGTATCAATTACTGGCCGCTAATCGCCAAACACTATGGTCTGAACCTGACCGTAGTGAACGATGTAGTTGACCCGCGTTTTGCCTTTATGCCGCAAGACAAGGACGGCAAAATCCGTATGGATTGCTCGTCACCTTACGCCATGACCAATCTTATCGGCCTTAAAGATAAATTCGATATCGGTATAGGCAACGATCCGGACTATGACCGTCACGGCATAGTGACCAAAGATGGTTTGATGAACCCTAACCACTTCCTGGCGGTGGCTATCGACTACCTGTTAACGCACCGTGATTGGCCGGCAGACGTTAAAGTGGGTAAAACCCTGGTATCAAGTGCCATAATCGACAAGGTGGTGGCCAGCCATGGCAAAGAGCTGGTTGAAGTGCCGGTGGGCATGAAATGGTTTGTAGAGGGTCTGCACAGCAGTGCTTTATGTTTTGGCGGTGAAGAAAGTGCCGGCGCGGCGTTTTTACGCATCGACGGCTCGGTGTGGTGTACGGATAAAGACGGCTTTATCATGGGCCTGTTGGCCGCTGAGATCTTGGCGGTAACCGGCAAATCGCCGTCGCAGTATTATCGCGACTTGGTCGCCAAGTTTGGTGAGCCGCTTTACAAACGCATCGATGCTCCTGCAAATTCTGAGCAAAAACAAAAACTTAAAGAACTTAGTGGGGATGATATCAAGGCCACCGAGTTGGCTGGCGAACTTATCATCGCTAAGTTGACCGAAGCGCCGGGCAATCATGCCGCTATCGGTGGCCTTAAGGTGGTCACCGAAAACGGTTGGTTTGCGGCGCGACCTTCGGGCACCGAAGATATCTATAAAATCTACTTTGAATCCTTTAAGGGTGAGCAGCATTTGGCGCAATTAGAACAAGCGGCCGTTGAGCTGGTTAACGCCAGCATTGCTTAATCCCAATTTTTATATAAAGCCAGTCGTTTGACTGGCTTTTTGCTATCTAAACTTTGCCACCAGGCGGTGGCAGCACATCGAGAAGGTGTATTATGTATTTACAACGTCTTCAGCAAAGTGGCGACTTCCTCGGCATTACCCGAGAAAATGAATTCACTTTGGCGCCAGAGCAGTTCACTCTTGATAATGGCACTCATGTAAAGGTCCTTGACA
This sequence comes from Pseudoalteromonas sp. T1lg76, assembly GCF_002964725.1. Taxonomy (NCBI): domain Bacteria; kingdom Pseudomonadati; phylum Pseudomonadota; class Gammaproteobacteria; order Alteromonadales; family Pseudoalteromonadaceae; genus Pseudoalteromonas; species Pseudoalteromonas sp. T1lg76. Next base: position 28,533 of record NZ_PQCE01000011.1, on the reverse strand, counting down.
CTGGGGTGATCCAATTCGAGCCGAAGGACTATGGCCACAAGGATTTTATCTTCTCCAGCGCCGTGCACGGCAACGAAACCGCGCCCATTGAAATCTGCGATCAGCTGATCCGCGCCATTATTGACGGTACCTTGGAATTGACTCATCGCGTAATGTTTATCTTTGGCAATCCCAAGTCCATTAATATTGGCGAGCGTTTTGTTGATGAAAACCTTAACCGCCTGTTTTGTGGCAAACACAGTGTTGGCGAGGAAACCAACCCAGAGCGTGAGCGTGCGAAAAAGCTCGAAGAATATGTGGAAGGGTTTTTTACAGCGCCAGGCGAGGGCCGTTATCGCGCCCATTATGACCTGCATACCGCTATTCGCGACTCAAAAAATGAAAAGTTTGCCGTTTACCCCTATTTACACGGCAAACCGCACAAGCGCGAACAGCTGCAGTTCTTACTAAGCTGTGGCGTACAAACAGTATTGCTGATGGCCGAGCCAGCCTCTACCTTTAGCTATTTCTCATCGCGTCACTTTGGTGCCGATGCCTTTACCATTGAATTGGGTAAGGTGCGCCCATTTGGTGAAAACGATATGGCCCGCTTTGAAAAGACCAAGGTGACCTTGGCGAACTTGATCAGCCAAAATGAGGTGAGCTATCCGCCACTGCGCGCAGAAGACGTTGAGCTATTCTCTGTGTATCGCACCATTAATCGCCATCATGAAGACTTCTCCTTCACCTTTTCTGACGATGTGCCTAACTTCACGGGCTTTGCTAAAGGTGAGTTACTTGGCCACGACGGTGGTGAAGAAATACGCGCCGAAGTTGAGGGAGAAGCCATTATTTTCCCTAACGCTAAGGTGGCCATGGGGCAGCGTGCTTTGCTGACCGTTATCCCCACCGAATTGTCCGACGAATTTATCTGATCTGACCACTTCGCCTCATAATATCCAACTATTACAGTGTGTTATGAGGCGTACACCGAACTTGCCAACCCCATGTTATGAATGATGCAATTATTCGACTATGATTAGTTGAATAAGCCTTTACGTTGACGTAAAGTGGCGGCAGCATAATTTAAACTAGGCACCATGTGTAGAAATATTATTCTGCATATTCACTGCGGTTGAATTGTTTATTTCAATTTTTCGCCCACGCAGAAGCCACAATAACAAACCTGTGCCTAGTGACATGACAACAAGAGAAGGGAAGGTTATGACTAACCCCAATAACGTTTCGTTGAATATCAGTCACGAACTAGCGTTCATTGACAGCCACGCGCTTAATATACCCACTTACCGTGTCCTTAATGAACAAGGTACTGTAAGCGAAGGCGCCACCGTGCCTGAAATCGATCAAGATACGGCACTAAAAATTTATGACACCATGCGCTTTATCCGCGCCCTGGATGAGCGTATGCAAGCGGCACAACGTCAAGGTCGTGTTAGCTTCTATATGCAGTGTCTAGGTGAAGAAGCGGCGGTTACCGCCAGTGCTGCGGCTTTGGATGATAACGACATGATCATGGCGCAATACCGCGAGCAAGCGGCGCTGCGTTACCGTGGTTTTACCCTAGAACAGTTTATGAACCAGATGTTCTCTAACGAGCTGGACCTGGGTAAGGGCCGTCAGATGCCTATCCACTATGGTTCAAATGAACTGAACTATATGACCATCTCTTCGCCGCTGGGCACACAAATTCCGCAAGCGAGCGGTTATGCTTACGGCCAGAAAATTAAGCATATCAATAAGCAAAGTGGCGAGCTTGATAGCGAAATCGATAACATCACCATTTGTTACTTTGGTGAAGGTGCGGCCTCAGAGGGCGACTTCCACGCCGGTCTGAACATGGCGGCGGTACATAAAGCACCGGTGATCTTCTTCGCCCGTAACAATGGCTATGCGATTTCTACGCCTGCGGAAGAGCAATTTGCCGGTGACGGTATTGCCTCACGCGGTGTCGGTTATGGCATTAAAACCATTCGTGTTGACGGTGGTGATGCCCTTGCCGTGTATGCAGCGACTAAAGCGGCGCGCGATCACGCCACTAAAACCGGTGAGCCTGTGCTTATCGAGTCTTTGGCGTATCGTTTGGGTGCACACTCAACGTCGGATGATCCAAGTGGTTACCGCTCGAAAGATGAAGAAGCAAGCTACCGCGAAAATTGCCCGGTGGCCCGTTTCCGTACCTGGCTTGTGGCTCAGGGTTGGTTAAACGAGCAAGAAGACGAGCAGGTGAAAGAGCAGGTACGTGAGCAGATTCTTGATGCCCTTAAGGTTGCAGAGAAAGTAGCTAAGCCACCGCTTGAAGATTTGATCAGCGATGTGTATGACACGCCAATTCCAAGCCTGCAGGCGCAATATGAGCAATTAAAATCTCATATTAAGAAGTACCCGGACGCTTACCCAATTACAGCAGGGAGAATCAAATAATGAAAACAATGAATATGCTCCATGCCATTAACTCAGCCCTGGATATCACCATGGCCGAGAATGACCACGCCTGTATTTTTGGTGAAGACGTGGGTTATTTCGGCGGTGTGTTCCGCGCCACTTCTGGCCTGCAGGAAAAATACGGTAAGCACCGTGTTTTCAACACACCGCTAACCGAGCAGGGTATTGCCGGTTTTGCCAATGGTTTGGCCGCATTCGGTGCGCCGGCCATTGCCGAAATTCAATTTGCCGATTATATCTTCCCGGCCTTTGACCAAATCGTTAACGAGTCGGCTAAGTTCCGCTACCGCAGCGGTAATGAATTTAATGTGGGTAACCTGACCATACGTACTCCGTACGGCGGTGGTATTGCCGGTGGTTTGTACCACTCGCAATCACCTGAAGCGTATTTTGCCCATACTCCGGGTCTGAAAATCGTTGTGCCACGCGACCCGTATCAGGCCAAGGGCCTACTGCGTGCGGCCATTAAAGACGATAACCCAGTGATCTTCTTTGAGCCTAAGCGCCTATACCGTGCTTCGGTAGGTGAAGTACCGGAAGAGGATTACAGCATCGAACTTGGCAAGGCCGAGGTTGTGCAAGAAGGTAAAGACGTAACCGTGCTGGCCTGGGGTGCACAGATGGAAATCATCAGTGCTGCTGCCGAGAAAGCCAAAGAGCAGGGCATTAGCGTTGAACTAATCGACCTTCGCAGCATCTTGCCTTGGGATGTCGAAACCGTTGCCAACTCGGTGAAGAAGACCGGCCGTTTGGTGGTCAGCCACGAAGCGCCTATTACCAATGGTTTTGGTGCCGAAATTGTTGCCACCATCCAGCAAGAGTGTTTCTTACACCTGGAGTCGCCGATTGCGCGTGTATGTGGTCTTGATACTCCATATCCGTTGGCATTAGAAAAAGAATATATCCCAGATGCCTTAAAGGTATTCGAGGCGATTAAAAACGCGGTTGAGTTTTAAGGGGCTGACATGGCTAAAGATTTTATCCTACCAGATATCGGCGAAGGTATCGTCGAGTGTGAAGTGGTTGAATGGCTTGTTGCCGTGGGCGATGTGGTTAAAGAAGACCAGCCAATTTGTGACGTAATGACGGACAAGGCGCTGGTTCAGATCCCTGCGGTACATGATGGCGTGATCACAGAGCTTTACTATGCCAAGGGCGATATCGCCAAGGTGCATGCCCCCTTGTTTGCCATGGATGTGGCCGGTGAGGAAAGCAGCGCAGCTGCAGCACCGGTTGCCGAACAAGCGACTGAAGCAGCACCTGCGGCTCAAAGCGCTTCCCAAGGTGGTCACCAAGGTGGCGCCCTTGAAGACTTTATTCTGCCGGATATCGGTGAAGGTATCGTCGAGTGTGAAGTGGTTGAGTGGCTTATCAGCGAAGGCGATGAGATCAAAGAAGACCAGCCCGTTTGTGACGTAATGACCGATAAGGCTTTGGTACAGATCCCCGCCAAGTACGATGGCAAGGTGATGAAGCTGTATTACCAAAAAGGTGATATTGCCAAGGTGCACAGCCCATTATTCCAGATGGAAATCGCCGGTTCATCAGCGAATGCTGCAAACACTGCTGCGGCTCCCGCTGTTCAAGCAGCCGCACCAGCACAAACAGCCAATGCCGATAAGCCATCAAGCGAACCTGTAGCCCAAGGTAAAGCCCTGGCTTCACCTGCGGTGCGCCGTCGTGCGCGTGAACTGGATGTGGATATCAGCACGGTTCCTGGCTCAGGCAAAAATGGTCGTGTATTCAAAGAAGATATCGAGCGCTTTATTGCCGGTGGTGCATCCGCTAAGCCTGCAGAGCAAGCAAGCGCAGCGCCTGCAGCTGTGGTAAGCGGTGGTACACGGGTCGAGCCGATTAAGGGCATGAAGGCGGCAATGGCCAAGCAGATGGTGCGCTCGGTGTCGACTATTCCGCATTTCACCTACAGTGATGAAATCGATTTGACCGATCTGATCGCCCTGCGCGGTGGCCTAAAAGATGAGTATAAGCAACAAGGTGTGAAACTCACCATGATGCCATTCTTCATCAAGGCATTGTCATTGGCGATGAAGGAATTCCCGATCCTCAATGCCCAGGTGAATGATGATTGCACCGAATTAACGTATTTTGACGATCACAACATTGGTATGGCCGTTGACTCTAAATTGGGTCTATTGGTACCAAACGTGAAGCAGGTACAGAACAAGTCTATTGTTGATGTGGCTAACGAAGTAACGCGTCTTACGGACAGCGCCCGTGAAGGTCGTGTAGCGCCGGCGGATCTTAAGTCTGGCACCATTTCGATTTCGAATATCGGCGCCATCGGCGGTACTACGGCGACGCCTATTATCAACAAGCCTGAGGTGGCGATTGTGGCCCTGGGTAAGCTGCAGCATTTGCCGCGCTTTAACGCCAAGGGCGAAGTTGAGGCTCGTGCCATTATGCAGGTTAGCTGGTCTGGCGACCACCGCGTAATCGATGGCGGCACCATTGCCCGCTTCAACAACTTGTGGAAAGACTACCTAGAGCAACCGACAAAAATGTTGATGGCGATGAGTTAAAACTGGTCTAACCAGTTGTTCCTGTTATGAAAAACCAGCTTCGGCTGGTTTTTTTTATGCGAGGATTGAATTATCATCTCATAAGCCTTTGTTCTTAAGGTAAATATGCGAGCTAGAAACTAATTCGCACATTGGAATTAACAATAATATATAGGATCTGCTATGGAATATTTTATGGAAGCGCTAAAGCGATACGCTGATTTTTCTGGCCGTACTCGCCGTAAAGGCTATTAGATGTTTATCCTTTTCTACCTTATTTTCTCTATCGTTACGGTAGTGATTGATGCCGTACTTGGCACTGCGTTTGTCGGTATGATTTACTCGCTTGCGCTATTGATCCCAAGCTTGGCAATCGGTGCGCGTCGTCTTCATGACACTGGCCGCTCAGGTTGGTGGCAGTTACTTTACTTCCTACCGCTTATCGGTTTTATCGTACTTCTTATCTTCTTCGTACAAGATAGCCAAGACGGTGACAACGACCACGGTCCAAATCCAAAAGATGCTGCTTTAGAAGGCGCTGCCATCTAATCTTAGCGAATGAAAAAAGCCGGTTTTAAAACCGGCTTTTTTTATGTCTTTGGTATATCAGCTCACCTATTTGGCGCGCTGGAACTCAGAATTAGCATACCACTTTGGCCATTGCTCTTGTTGTGAGATATCAAAACCCACCTTGTAGAACAATTGCAGGTCTTGTACCGCGCCGGAAAGATCCCACTCATCGCGGTAACGGTCGCAAGGCTGATGATAACAACCACGCAGTACCAGGCTCATGCGCTTACGGTATTGAGCGGTTTCTTCGTCGCGGGCTTCACTGCCGCCGCCAGCGTACATGGCTGGAACACCCAGGTTGGCAAAAGCGAAGTGATCCGAGCGGTAGTAACCACCGGAGCTTGGCTTAGGATCGCCGGAAATGGTGCGTTCCTGCATTTTCGCGGCTTCACCTAGCATATCGTCGAGCTCAGATTTACCCATGCCAACGACGCTGACATCTTTAACCTTACCAAGCAGGTTTAAGCTATCCATATTGATATTGGCCACGGTTTTGTCTGTGGCAATAATCGGATTAGCGGCATAGTATTTGGCGCCCAGCAGGCCTTGCTCTTCGGCGGTGACCGCCAAGAAGGTGATGGAGCGATCTGGGTGGCGCGGTAACTTAGTGAAGGCTTCGGCCACTTCAATCATGCCGCCTGTGCCGGTAGCGTTATCGTGGGCACCGTTATAAATCTGGTCGCCTTTACGGTTTTTATCCGTACCCAGGTGATCCCAGTGGGCCGAGTAGATAATGTGCTCGTCCGGCTTTTTACTGCCCGGGAGGGTGGCGATAAAGTTGTACGAGACCGACTTTTTGATTTCGCTGTTTACCTCAACGCTGGCAGTCAGGTCACCCATATCCACATGGTAGGCGCCCTCGGCGGCACGTTGCTTGGCCTGCTCGAAATCAAGACCGGCCTTGGTGAATAGCTCCTTGGCCACATCTACAGTAACCCAGCCCTCAACGGCAACGCGGTCCATATTGTTGTTGTCTTTTTGGAAGCCAAACTGTGGGCCACTCCAAGAGTTCTCAACCACGGACCAAGGGTAGGAGGCCGGTGCGGTTTCATGCACTATGATGGCGCCGGCGGCACCTTGACGGCTGGCTTCTTCAAACTTGTATGTCCAGCGGCCGTAGTAGGTCATGGCATCGCCGGTAAAGAGTTCCGGATTCTTGGTGGCAAAGCCAGGGTCGTTCACCAGCATAACCACGGTTTTGCCTTTCACATCCAGGCCTTCGTAGTCGTTCCACTTGTATTCTGGGGCATTCACACCATAGCCAACAAACACTAGCTCGGAATCTTTAATGCTTTCTTTGGCACTGATACGGCTGGTGCCCATCACCATGTCTTTTTTGTATTGGTAGTCTTTGCCACCAATGTGCAGGGCCATATTGGCATCGGCTTCGATAGAGACCAAAGGCACTTGTTGTAAAAAGCTGTCACCGTTACCCGGCTGATAACCCAGAGCTTTAAATTGCTCGGTTAAATAAGCCAAGGTTAGCTCTTCGCCTTTAGAAGAAGGGGCACGGCCACCGAATTCATCAGAGGCTAGAGTTTTGACATGAGTGGCCAATTGCTCGGCATTGATACTGTTCCAACCAGCCATTACATCCTGGTTGCTGATCTGTGTGCTCGCACAGCCGGCAAGAATAGCCGCGCTGACTAGAGTCAAAGGAAAATAGCGTTTCATAATTATTGGTTTCATTGCTATAAGACCCAGCCAGTATAAGGATAGCGGTAAAATTAAACCAGTTTTTGCGCTAAACTACGCAAAATTTACGCCTAATAATCGCAGTAATGAAACGTTTTACCCCTTTTGAACACTGGCAAACCGCCTGTTTGCAAAGCGGCGCCTTCGCCCATTTAAATGCGCTTTTTGCTCTGGACCAATTTACGGATTGGCCGACCTTGGACCAGCTTAATCGCCACACTCTAGTTAACGCTAATAAAGTGCCTCTTAAGTTTATTGATAACGCTGAGTTTGAACAGGATGGGCGTTATTACGAGTCTTTTATTTACGAAACCGGCAAGGTGCCGACCCGTCAGCATAACTGGCACGACCTTTTTGGTGCCTTTATGTGGCACCTGTTTCCAAAAACCAAGGCCTTGTTGAATCGTTTGCATATCGATGAAATGGCGGCGCAGCAGGGCACGCAGCGCAGCAAGATGCGCAATGCCCTGACGCTGTTCGACGAATGTGCGGTGATCTTAGCGGTGACGGACTCAAGTTGGATTGAGGCATTTCGTGAGCACCAATGGCATGAGGTGTTCGTGACGCGCCGCGAGCAGTGGCAGCGCGAAATCCGTGCTTACACCTTTGGCCATGCGAATTATGAAATGCTGACCCAGCCCTTTATAGGCTTAACCGGCAAAGCCCTGTTTGTGCCTGTGAGTCCTGATATATTTTGTAAAGATTTAGCGAGCCAATACAACTACCTAGATGAGCGCCTCTATGAGATGATAGCGACAGATAGGGTGTTGGCGGATAACTCAGCCATGTCGCCACTGCCATTACTGGGGGTGCCGCAATGGTATGAAGACAATAATAACGCCGATTTTTATGCCAATACCGACTACTTTAGGCCAAAACGAAGGAAGAATAACAAATGATAAGCGTGAACGGGCTTAAGAAGAAGTTCAAGCTCACCAAGGATCATAAAAAAGGGATCAGCGAGACACAGCAAGACCCACGCGAAGAAAAAGATTATTTTCATTCCGTCCGTGATGTGCATTTTCATTGCGAACAAGGTGAAGTCTTGGGCCTGCTTGGACCTAACGGCGCCGGTAAAACCACCACCTTGCGTATGCTCTCTACGGCGCTTAAACCGGATGAAGGCAGTATCGAAGTCGGTGGCGTTGATTTAGTGAGGAAACCTTTGGCCGGGCGTAAGGCTATCGGATTTTTATCCGGCTCAACCGGGCTCTATGGTCGTTTGACCGCCAAAGAAAATGTCGAATATTTTGCCAAATTGCATGGCATGAAAGGGGCCGAGCTTAAGCAACGATGCGATGAGCTGTTTACCCTGCTTGATATGCACAGCTTTTTGGATAAACGTGCCGATAATCTCTCCACCGGCATGAAGCAAAAAACCAATATTGCCCGCGCCGTGGTGCACAGACCTAAGGTGGTGATCTTGGATGAGCCGACCACGGGCCTGGATATTATGACCACGCAAACGGTGATCAATTTTATTAAAAGCCTAAAAGAGCAGGGCACACCCGTGGTGTTCTCAACTCATCACCTCGACGAAGTAGCGCTGCTGTGTGATCGCGTTTCTGTGATTGACCAGGGGCTCACCTGTTTTGATGGCACCTTGGCGGCCTTTAAACAACAAGGCCGAAGTGAGGAGCTAAACCAGGCGTTTATGAATATTCTTGAGGAACATCGTCATGTTTGAAGTATTTTTAAAGGAAATAAAAGAGCTGTTACGTGACAGAAAAACCCTGATGTTTGTTGTCGCTTTGCCGCTACTGATCTTCCCTGTTATTTTTGCCGTGGTTGGCTACATGATGGCTATGGCTAATCTGGAGGCGGAGCAGGAAGTTCATAAGGTGTATATCATAGGCGCTGAGGCGGCACCGGAGTTTACCGACAGCGTCAAATACCATAAGAACTTTGAACTGGTAAGCGCCGACTACGCAAATAAGAATGACATTATTCAGGCAATCCAGAATGAAGAGCTGGATGTGGGGATAGTGCTCCAAGCCAAGGCGCAACCGGCGAGTCGGGAACAAACCACCTGGCAGGTGATTTATAATGATTCTGCGCGCATCAATTATCTGTTTAGGTACATCGAAGAGTTAAAAGAGCAATACCAAAGCAAGGTGCAAACTCAGTCCTTTAATGAACTTGGTGTGAGCAAGGAAAGTGAGATGGAGTATCTTATATCTCCCATCAAACTGGAGAAGGTAGATACGGCAGATGCACGTGAAAGCTGGGGTGAAAAAATTGGTGTGCTGCTGCCATACCTGTTGATCCCCATTGTACTGACAGGTGCAGTCTACCCAGCCATAGACCTGGGCGCCGGTGAGAAAGAGCGCGGCACGCTGGAAACCCTGTTACTTACTCCGATCTCCAGAACCAACATAGTCTTGGGTAAGTTCTTGACCGTATTGTCCGCGTCCCTGGCAACCGCCAGTCTCAGCATACTCAGTATGGGGCTATGGCTATTCGTGGCGCGTACCTTTGTCAATGTCAGTGAGTTCACCATAGCGCTATCGCATATAACCTTTGTTGAGCTTCTCGCTATGCTGTCATTGCTTATCCCCTTAGCGGCGATGTTCTCAAGTGTTGTGCTGTCTATTTCTATCTATGCACGCACCTTTAAGGAAGCGCAAAACTACATGGGCCCCTTGTCTATGCTGGTCTTTATTCCTGTGATGATCTCGGTGATGCCGAATATGGAACTCACCTATAAAACCGCATTTATTCCGGTGACTAATGTGGCCTTAGCAATCAAAGAGCTGTTAAAGGGCACCAGTGAGATAGGCATACTGGCGGTGATCGTTGGCTCTAGCATACTGCTCGCAGTCGGACTGTTAGCCTTTTGTGTGCGCTGGTTTAATCAAGAAAAGGTATTGTTCAGATAACAAAGGTATGGCTACGGTGGGCTTGCCACCGTAGCAACTCGTTCAACTACATAATAAGCGGAGAAATGTCGACGCGGCGATTCTTCTCTTTTCCCGCCTGTGAAGTGTTTTCAAACCTAGGATTGCGCTCTCCCACCGATTCATAGCTTAAAACATGCGGCATAACCCCTTGTGCTAACAAATAGGTATACACCGACCGAGCTCGTGCTAAGCCCAGGCTGTGATTATATGGTGCTGAGCCGCTGTTGTCGGTGCCACCTGTAATTCTAAACTTAAGCTGTGGATGTGAGTTAATTACAGTAATGAGGTTATCTATACTTGCTCTGGCCTGTTGAGTGAGTACCGCACTGTCGATATCGAAGTGTAAGGATGCGCCAGTAGGCAGGTCGGTTAAATCAAAGTGCTGTAAGGCGATAAAGTAGTTGTCCGCAAAGAAGGTCATTTTCCCCAGGTACAAAGAGTAGTATTGCTGATCCTTTACCCAAAGTTCGTGAAACTGATCGTCTTTGGCAACCACAGTGTTACTAATGCCCAATTTACGCTGCAGGCTATTGGCATTGCCGCACTCAGTATTATTGCAGCTAAAGACAGCTTCATAGCCCATGGAAGACAATTTTTGCCCATAGCCTAGCGTTAATTCTCGGGTTTTATTTGTATTTCCGCGCAACTCAATACCCGATACAAAGGCATAGCTTACCGAGCCTTTATCTTTTTCTAACGCATAACTCAAATCTATAGCTTGGTATTGTTGTGCATAATCGTACGGCGAGTCAAATCCATTAACATCTAATATTTCATTAATGTTTTTATCACATTTATTGCCGGTTTCTGCTAAGGCTATGTGACTAGAAAGTAAAAATGACATTGTTGCTATAAATTCATTTATTTTCATTATGTTCCTTCATAAATACAAAATTAAATTGATCTAGATTTGGTTTTTATTTTTCCATAGAATGATTTTAAAAGTACCTTTTTGATGCTAGCACGTATGAATAAAATCGTCATTCCTATATCTTTTCTATTGTTTTTTAATTTTAATGCAAATGCAGATTTAATACTTAATTATGATTTATATTCATTGGGCGAAAATAATAGAGTCGGCACCGCCGTGCTCAAGGTGAGTGATAAAGTACTGCGCACGGATTACCAACTTGAGGGTGAAAACCGCTCTTACATGACCGAGAAATGGACGGGTCGTTATGTCATAGATCATAACCTCAAGAATGCTTTTCTCACTAACTACCAGGTTATGACAGAGCACTATGCGCCGCAGTTGAAAATGATGGCCACACAGATGCCTAATCTAAGCGAGCGCGATATCTATGAATTGGCGTTCGACCCCCAGTCTGATCCCAGCGAGTACCTTATTTATACCCCTAGCGCAAAGCACCAGCTGATAGGCCATAAACCCGAAGACCCCAGCGATATTCGTTTTCGAATTAGTACGTCCCCGACGGTGAGCGGGGTCACCCCCTTAAGTAGTGAGGAGTTTAACTGGCTATTGCAGCGCGTTCGAGAAGACATACGCTTTGGCCTTTCCGGTACGCAACTCACTTATCAGATGAGCGAGTTATTTCGTCATATCAATTACCAACACCATGCCTTTCCATACCGAACTGAAGATATTGATGCTGGCTTTACTCTTGAATTGACAGAAATTATTCGTGGGCCAATAGATGAGCAGCAACTAAAGGTTAACAAAGGCTATATCATTCAGGACGCTACGAAGAGCTATCTGGAAGCACTTGATGCCATAGCCGATGAGCTAGACCTAGAATAAGCGGGAAAATACCTATTGGTTAATCTCGATAGTTGAGAGGGATTTTACATTGCATTGCGATACAGATTGGCGGCAAACACTGCGCCGAGAAAATATCAACTTCATCGACCTTGATGAAATGACCTCCCGCCTTGATGAAGAGGCGTTGACTGGCGCTGTGGTCGTTTATGGTTGTGGCTGCGATTGTCCACTGACGTTTGAGCTCGAGGCGCTTGGTAAGGGTGCCAGAGGAGTGATTTATAAGGACATGGGTGCACAAGAGCTGAATGAAGCCATTAAGGCGCTCAATAACAATATCCGCTGGTTTTCTCGTGCCGCCATGTCGACCTTTATCGATCAGGTACAGAAAAGCCAGGCGGAAAAATGCCAGTTGCAGTCGCTATTAACCCGTCGAGAACGTGAGATAGCTCAGCTGATCATCCAAGGCCTGTCCAATAAAGAAATCGCTTTAGAAAAGAAAATTGCCGAGACCACCGCCAAGACCCATGTGCAAAACTTATTACGCAAATTAGGGGTGAAAAATCGCACTCAACTCGTGGGTTATCTCTCAGATTTTAATTTTTAGTGGTTATTTAAAATATTAAATTTGAGTTAATACTCCAATCGGATGATTGGTCGTTCGTTTTTATTAATCTAGAATGATTTTGTTTTATTAATTATGCATGGAGAGAAAATGAAACAACGTCAATTAGGCCAGGGTATGGTCGAGTACATTATTATTGTTGCTCTTATCGCTGTATCTGCAATCGGTGTATACAGTTTGTTTGGTCAAACAATTCGTAACCAGGTATCAGGCTTGGCGACCGAAGTAGGTGGTCAAAATTCATCTGCACAAATTAAAGCAGCACAGGATTCTGCAAAAGATGCGCAGGATAACGCCGATCAAGAGTACAACCTGGGCAACTACAACGAAGGTGCGGCTCAAGAGAGCGGTGGCTCAGGTAACTAATAACTCCGAACGCTAAACATGGGGAAGTTGTCATGATGCTACAACTACGAAAACAGCTGGGTCAGGGCATGGTTGAGTACATCATCATTGTTGCTTTGATCGCCGTTTCTGCGATTGGTGTTTACAGTCTTTTCGGACAAACCATACGTAATCAGGTGTCAGGCCTGGCTACGGAAGTGGGTGGCGAGAACTCGTCGGCGCAAATTGATGCGGCACAGAGTTCTGCTGATAAGGCAACTACCAATGCCGATAAAGAATATAACCTGGGTAACTACAACGAAGGAGCCGCACAAGAAGGTGGTTCTGGTGGTGGCTCGGGTGGTTCCGGCACCGTAGACTAACCTCGTTTTATTAGCGCTAGGCAATTAAAAGAAATAGGGGGCCTGGCTCCCTATTTCTTTCTTTAAAGGAATTCGATAATGCACAAGGAAAAGGGTCAGTCCCTGGTGTTGGGGCTTATATTTTTATCGATAATCGTCTTATCTTTGCTGTACTTATTTAATGTCTCACAGCAGAACTTGCATAAAACCCGGCTCCAAAACTTCTCCGATGCCGCAGCATTAAGCGGGGCTCAGTTATTGGCCCGTGATTTGAACTACAAGGCCTACACCAATCGCGCCATGGTGGCCAATCATGTGTCCGTGGCCCAATACGTGGGCTTAGCGTCTTGGGGCAATATGACCGAAGAAACGACGCGCAATATATCCCGTATTATGTATTTTATCCCCCCGGCGGCTGCCATCGCTTCGGCGATAGAATCTGCCGTGACCCAAATCAATCAGTATATGCAGCCGGTGCTTGAATATGCGGTGATGTTTACCGATGGCGTCAATCGCCTGCTTTCAAGATCGCAACAGCTGATGAGTTCCGCAACCATGGTCGCGGCGGTCGATACCACCAATAAGGTATTAAAAGAAAACAATCAAAACGCCGATATCGATACTATCTCTGCGCTTGGCGTTGCCAATTATGTGGCGAGGGACTGGGTGAGTTTCCAGGGGCGTTTTGACAGGCGAGATAACACCGGCCGTTACGATGACCATTTTAATTTGATCGTCGATTCTCGCGATCCTTTCAGTAAAAAGCGTTCGTTCAATTGGCCTTTTCCTTTTTCGGCTCATTTGTTCCCGGTGAAATATAAAGCCAAGCAAGCGGGTGGAACCGAGCTATTTAACAATGGCGAACGTGACGCGGAAACCTGGAGTGGTATGGATACCTTCAGCTTTCATTTTCATAGATTCAGCTGTAAGCGATTTCGCTGTAAGTGGCGTGGTGGTGAACGCCCGGTAGGTTGGGGCGCAGCTCATGCGGGTGATGATCAGGATACAACGAATTATACCGCGCGCCATTATTATGGCCGCTCTCGGGCCATTAACCGCAAGGCATCGCGTTACGCCTATACCAATGAAAGCGAGATGAATAATGCCTATTCCGGATTGCAGCCTTTTTACGACATCAAACAAAGTCAGAATAAAAACGTGGCACCAAAATTCACCATCGCTGTGTCGCAAAAGCGAAAAAATATTCGCACCTCGGAGCAGCTAAATATTGGCACTGGCGGACCGGCGCAGACCAACGTCAACTTAGAAGAGCATACAGCCACTCCAGACGGTGAATTGTTAGTGCTCAGTAAGGCGAAAATTTACTATTTTCGTGACCGTGCTCTGTGGGGGCGCTCCGACTCTAAATGGGAATACGGTAACCTATACAACCCATACTGGCAGGTTACCCTGGATGACACCACCAATGGTGAGCGGGGCATGGTTGCTGCGCTCGCCTTTGCGGCGCAGGAGAAATAGTGATGAACAAGCAAGCCGGTCAATCCCTGGTAGAAATGGGCATCTTTGTGGCCTTTATCGTCGCCCCTTTAATGTTACTGGTTCCGTATTTTTCCAAGTTGATTGAGGCCCGTCACTATAACGATATGGCCGCCCGTTATGTTGCCTGGGAACGCACCGTATGGTTTGAACGCGCACCAGGCAATTGGTCGCGCAGCAGCGGTAATCTGGCCATTAAGAGCACCCCCGAGGTGGTTGCTCAGGTACCCCATCGCATTATTAATGGTCATGAGTCGATGATTTTTTCCGACGCCAGCGCGCAGACAAAGAAGTGGCACGAAGATAAGGCGGCGCAGCACTACCGCTTTAATCAAGCCGGCCAGGATGAAAGCCAGTTTCTGTTAGCCGACTATAATGACGGCAAGGACCAAAACTATAAGCAATACCTGGTTCATACGCTCAATAATGAGCGCGTGCCAGGCAAAGTCACCTCGTTACTTAATTCGGCTATGTCGGTATTGAAAATAGGCGGACTGTCGTTGGAAACCCGCGGCATGTATTCGGGCAGCAGCAAGATTAAGGTAAACAGCCATAAGTTGCTGGAAAACGTCAATGGCGATCTACTCGCCAGTAACACCCAAAATAATAAGCGCCTGGGTCAGTTTGAAATAGAAATGGTGTCTAAAAACTACATAGTCGCCGATGGCTGGAATGCCGGCAGCCAAACACACAACAGAAGACGGGTTCAATCCCTGGTGCCGGCGAACCTGTTGAACATATCCTTGTTAAATAATTTACGAAGACTCTTGTCGAATATTCCTATTGCTCGGCCTATTCGCCCAAGTAGCTTGAAACTCGGCCACACGGATGTTGAAAAACTGCCTGCGCACAGAACAGGAAATAACACGGATGCTAATGATGAATAAATCGCTACTTATATCGGCGCTGTTCCTTTTCAGTGCCAGCGCCTTTGCAAAGATAGACTTTCCGGAGCAGGCGATGGTCACGACCGTCTCCGATGGCATGTTGGTTAATGGTAAAAAGGTCAAGGCCTGGACATTTTCGGCGCAGCTGTCGAGCACTGACATTGCCGCCTATTACACCCAGCTATGGCAAGGGCGCAGTGATAAGTTCGACGATCAGACCCTTAGTGGCTGGCGGATCATCAACGCCCTCATAGACGATACGCTCTACACAGCTAAAATCCCCGAGTTTAATGCCGAGGACAATCTGACTTATGTCAGCTCGATGCAAGAGCCTGACTCCGAACTGCTGAAATTGGACAGAGCCCTGGAGAATTTCCCCAAGCCCTTGGGCACCTATGTAGTGACAGATGTTAAAGCTAAGGACGGGGTTAAGCTTTCTAACACCTTGTTGATGCGCAATAGCCTGTCTATTGCCGAAAACCTGAATTTCTATGACAGCTATTTTAAAAAGTACGGTTGGGATATAGAGACCTCGGCCTACACCCAAGACCAACAAAGTGGCGTGTTTATGGCCCGTAAAGGTCCGGAGAATATCAACATTACTTTTGATAGAGAGCGTCAGTATTCAATCATTACGGCGGTACGAGTCGATGTACAACTTTAAACGAACTAAGGGGCAGTCAACGGTTGAATACGCCATTGTCACGGCGGCACTTGCCGGCGCGTTATTGACCCCGGTTCCGCGTTCGGAGCTGATAGAAAACACTTGGCTCAAAGATTATCAGGGCAAAAATGTGATGACTATTCTAAATGACAGGCTCAAGCGCGCATATAACGCCTACAGCTACGCAAAATCTTTGCCACCATTGCCAAAAACAAGTCGGTAGAAAATAACAAGGAAGTAATCGATGAAGAAGCTTAAGTTTCTGGATAAAAACTGGGTGATCCTGCTCATTTCCCTGCTCCTCGGCGGGGTGGCTGCCTGGTCCGTGGGCAACTATATGAAAGCAAAAGAAACGGAAATGCAGGAGCGTTATAGCCGTAACAACATAATAAAAGTGCCGGTGATAGTGGCAACCAGGGAGCTTAATAAGGGCGACATTATTGACCAGTCCGCCGTTGCCGTACGTGAAGTACCACAAGATTATCTGGCGCCAGGCGCTATGCACCCGCGCGACTTTGCCGAAGCCGACGGGCAAATGTTGCTTGACCATGTGGCAAAAGGCCAACCCATTTTACGCTCGTTTTTACCAGGTAAAGGGGTGGAGCAATTTTCTGACATCATAGCCGATGGCCGCCGGGCGGTGACCATCAGTATCGATGAGCGCAATTCAAACGCCGGTATGCTGGTTGCGGGGGATAAGGTTGACCTGTTCTTACTACGCGAAAATAAGGATGAGGCTAGCCATGAGGCCAGCCGTTTGGATCTCTTGATTGAACGTGTGACCGTACTTGCGACCGGTAAGGTGACCCTGGATAAGCATCGCGAGCTGGTCGACGAGATTTACTCCGATCCGTCCAACTACAGCACGGTCACCCTAGACTTGAGTGCTTATGACGCCGCTCGGGTGACCCTGGCCAAAAAGCATGGCGACTTTGTCGCACTGTTGAGAAACCGCCGCGATGCACTTGAGGTTGAACATCAGTCGGTGAATTCCGATGTTCTTTTTAATAACGGGGGGTCCCAGCGCCAGGTTGAGATCATTATTGGCGGGCAAGGCGCTGTCGCAAATGGCGTAAACACCTTGGTCGAAGAGCCGTCACAGTCGCCTTCGGCGCTAGATTACGCATCTAAGAACAAGAACTTATAATTGAAGTACAGATAAGGGAATATTTATGAAGGCGTCACTGAAGACACTTGCAGTCTTGGTATTGTGCTTATATCAAGGTGTGGTGTTCGCTACCGTTCAGACCATTGATATGCAAGTTGGCACCATGGATTTACTGCCAATTGAAAAAGTTAACCGTTTGGCCATTGCCAAGCCCGGCGTGATCAGCGCCAAGGTGCTTGATGATGAGCATGTCTTGGTTATCGCCGAAGGCGAGGGCAATACTGAGCTCCAGGCCTGGGATGGCGTAGGCAATATTATCAAGATTCAGATTAAGGTGTCTGAGTTCAATAGCGACGAGCTTGAAACTCGAGTTCGTGCGCTGCTTAAAGGGATTGATGGCGTTGAGGTGCGACAGGTCGGCTCCCTGATTGTATTAAACGGCAAAGTGGACGAGCCCGAACTTGAAAAGATCAACACCATAGCCTCGAGCATCCCCAATGTGACCTCGCTGGTTTCGTCCAAGGTGCTGTCGATGCAGCAAATGATCCGCATGGATGTGGACATTGTTGAATTAAGAAAGCGCAACTTAAAAAACCTCGGCGTGCGTTGGGATAGCAGTGCCGCAGGTCCGGCGTTTGGCGCTATCAGTAACTGGACCAGCAATGATTTGTTTTCTGTCTCATCTCCCTCGGTGGTCAGTAACTCCATCGTTGACCAACTCGGTGAGACCCTGGTTGGATCAACGAGTTTCGCACATTTTGGCATTGTTTCCGGTTTAACGTCGCAAATTCAGTTGTTATCGGAGCAAGGTGACGCTCGCATGCTGGCACAGCCAACGTTGAGCACCCGAAGCGGTGATAAAGCACGATTTTTGGCCGGCGGTGAAGTACCCATTCCGCTACTTTCTGCCAATGGTGCCGCGAATGTCGAGTTTAAAGAATATGGCATTAAGTTAGAAATCGAGCCCGTTGCCGATGAGCAGGGCAATATTGTCTCTTTTGTCAGTGCCGAAGTCAGCTCCATAGACCAAGCGGTACAGGTCAATGGCGTTCCGGGTTTTAAAACCCGAGAAACGGAGTCGGTTGTCAATGTTAGCAGTGGCGACACCATAGTTATTTCCGGCTTGGTATCAAGCGAGATGGCCAAAGCGGTAAACAAGGTTCCCTTCCTTGGCTCCATTCCCATCTTGGGGGAGTTATTTAAGTCTCGCGACTTTACCGACAATAAAACCGAGTTGGTTATTTTAGTCACACCCAAACTGGTGCCTATCGAAGGGGAAGATCATCAAAATCGCCTCAAACGCGCTCAGGAAATGATTTCCGAAGCCGATAATCTCGAAGCTTTTTATATTCTTGACTAGGAGCCGCTATGTTTGAAGTGATTGTAAACACGGCCAAAGGCACTAAAGTCGGCACCATAAAATGCAATGAGACAACCTGTGTTATAGGTAAGGATAAGCGCCATCCCGTGGTGTTGCATGGCTTTAAGGTGTCCCGTGAACATGCAAAATTGTATTTGCGCGATGACGGCATCTATTTGGAGGACAGGGCGAGTCGAACCGGCACCCTGGTCAATGGCAAAAGCGTTGAATCCGCAGGCCCCTTGCATGTCGATGATGTGATTGAAATTGGCGGTTATCACCTCAGTGTTATTGCCGCAGAGAGCACCAAAAAGACGCAGCAAGAGCCGCAACAAAGTGTGAATACATCAATTCGCCCCGAGCTTGCCGAGGCTCCCACCTCAGTTACGCCAAACCCATCCGTAAGTGTCAGTAGCCTAGCCGCTAATGCCTCGGTGGCAGCCAATGACACCGAACAAAAGCGCGAAGAAATAAAGCTGCGCAATACCTGGCGAAAGCAGGTACATAAGGAGTTGATCAAACAAATCGACCTGCGCCGCGTTAATGTCTCGGAAATGTCCGATGATGAGCTGCGTACGCAAAGTAAGGGCTTAATTGATGCCATTATCGACAAGTTTGAATTGCCGGCGACTATTTCCAAAGCATCACTCAGTAAAGAAGTGCTCGACGAGACCATTGGTCTTGGGCCTTTAGAGCGTCTGGTAGCAGATCCGGACGTGTCGGAGATCATGGTCAATTCCCACGATGAAATCTTCTTTGAGAAGGCCGGTAAACTTTATCTTTCGGATATCGCCTTTACCGATGATCAGGCGGTACTCGGCGCCATAGAGCGGATTGTGACGCCGCTGGGGCGACGCATCGATGAAGGTCAGCCCATGGTTGATGCCCGCCTTAAAGACGGCTCCCGGGTGAACGCCATTATTCCTCCTTTGGCGCTAAAAGGACCCTGCATCACCATCCGAAAGTTTATGGCCAATAAGCTAGAGGCCGAAGATCTGGTGCGCTTTGGTTCATTATCGCCAGAAATGGTGCGATTTTTAGAAATGGCCGTGGTCAATAAGCGTAACGTGGTGATCTCAGGTGGAACCGGTTCGGGTAAAACCACCTTGCTCAATGTGTTATCGAATTTTATCCCAGATGATGAGCGCATTATCACGGTGGAGGACGCCGCCGAGCTTAAGCTCTATCAACCTAATCTGGTGTCCCTTGAAGCCAGACCGCCAAACCAGGAGGGTAAAGGCGCCATTGAAATTCGTGACCTGGTTAAAAACTGTTTGCGGATGCGCCCAGACCGCATCGTCGTCGGTGAGTGTCGCGGTGGTGAAGCCCTAGATATGCTCCAAGCCATGAACACAGGCCATGATGGCTCACTAACAACCGCGCACGCCAATACGCCGCGCGATTGTATTTCTCGTTTGGAAGTCATGGTGATGATGGCGGGAATGGACTTACCTATACAGGCGATTCGCGAGCAAATCGGCTCGGCGGTCAACATGATAGTGCAGCAATCTCGCTTTAGCGATGGTTCACGTCGTGTCACTTCAATCTGTGAAATCACCGGCGTTGAGTCCAATACCATACAATTGTCCGAAATTTTTAAGTTTAAACAAACGGGATACAGTGAGTCGGGCAAGGTACTGGGCGAGTATGTCGCCACCGGCATGATCCCTGAGTTTTACGAAAAATTGCGCGAGCAGGGGTTGGATGTGGATCTGGGCATTTTCAAGGTTAGCGGTAATGACTAGTTCACTGATCCTGATGATCTTGGTCGGGGTGTCGGTGGCGCTGCTGGTCTATGGCGGCAACTATATTTCCCGTGACCTTGCGGTTAAATACAGAGAAACCTTTACTCACTCGGCTCGGCACAATTTGTCGGATATGTTCTTGTTTATTGAGCCGCAGAAGCTTTTCGCCATGAACATAGTGGGCATGGTGGTGCTGTTTCTACTTATCTGGGCGTACACGGGCACGATTTTTGTCGCTTTCTTAATGGTGGTGTTGCTGTCGTTTGTGCCGCCGTATTTGTATAAGTTTTTACAAAGGCGCCGACGTAAAAAGTTTATCTCTCAACTGCCGGATGCGCTGAATATGATCTGTGCCTCAATGCGCTCCGGTTCAAGCCTGATCAACTCAATTGAAGCCATGGTTAAGGAACAGGAAGCGCCGATCAGCCAGGAGTTTTCGCTGTTTTTACGTGAGCAACGACTGGGCGTCGACTTTAACGATGGCTTGAACAATATGCTGGCGCGTATACCCGAGCAGGACTTTAAGTTGGTGGTGGCGGGCATGCAAATTTCTAAGGAAATAGGCGGTAACCTTTCTGAAACCCTGGAGCGTTTAGCGGACACCCTGCGCAAGAAACTGGAAATGGAAGGAAAAATCGACTCCTTGACGGCACAAGGGAAAATGCAAGGGGTGGTGATGACTGGCTTGCCCTTGTTTGTTGGTTTCGTGCTCTATCACATGGAACCCACCCATATGGCGCGCTTGTTCAGTGAGCCAATAGGCTGGTTGGTGTGTTTTGTCGTCGCGGTGATGTTGTTCATCGGTTACAAGTTCATCAAAAAAATCGTCACAATAGATGTATAAGGACAGTACATGTTTATAGGGATAATCGCCTTATTTGGCCTTGCCATTATGATGGGCTGTTACAGCGTTTATGCGATTAAGAAATCCATTCCCGATGAGAATAGGGACTTTATGGATCCATTGCCTTCATCGCTTCGCACCATCTGGCCCTTGGTGCGTATCGCTGCATATTATATTGGTGAGCGTTTACCCGTGGATTATCTGGAAAAAGTCGCCAAAAAACTGCAGGTGTCAGGCGTATCCTATATTTTGACGCCGGAAGAGTATGTGGGTGTGCGCGTCGTTTCCGCCGTGTTCTTCACCTTACTGGCTTATGCGGGGATGGCGCTGCTTGGGCCTATCGACCCATTAAACCTGTTGATTGCCGCCGTTTTTGGCTCTTTTCTTCCCCTTATTACCCTAAATGATCTTAAAAAGAAGCGACATATGCAGATCTCGAAGGCACTGCCCGTGTATCTGGATTTTATCACCATGGCGGTGGAAGCCGGTTTGAACCTGACCGGAGGCTTGGCACAGGCCGTTGATAAGGGGCCCGAGGGGCCACTTAAGGTCGAGTTTGAAAAGGTGATCCGCGATCTGCGCGCCGGGGTAACGAAAATCGATGCCTTTAGAGCCATGGCCGAGCGGGTGCAAACATCGGATATCAATAATCTTGTTAGTGCCTTAGCGCAAGCCGAGCGCACCGGCGCCAGCCTAGGTGGGGCGTTGAGGATTCAGGCCGATCAAAGGCGAGTGGAGCGCTTTCAGCGTGCGGAGAAAAAAGCATTGGAAGCGCCTATCAAGCTTATCTTCCCGTTAGTGGCCTTTATATTCCCCGTGACCTTTATCATCTTGTTTTTCCCAATTGTGATGAAGTTTATCTACGAGTTATAGCCATGAAATCAGTATTCATACCCATAGAAGGAAAAGGTGAGTTAGAGCTGTTTATTGCCAATAGCTGGTGGCTGCGCTTTAGAGGTTTACTGGGCAGGGTCATCAAGCCAAACCAGGCCTTACTCATTACTCCGTGCAGCTCTATTCACACCATGTGGATGAACTACAGCATAGATGTTTTGTATTTAGATAAAGAAAAACGAATCGTAGCAATAAAAAGAGATTTAAAACCCTGGAAATTTAGTGCCTGTTCCGAGGCTTATAACCTGATTGAGTTATTGTCAGGGCAGGTGGATTACTGGGGTTTTAAGGAAGGAAATATCATTGAGATATCGGGGTAAATAATGAGGTTCTATTTAGTTTTACTATGCGCCTGTTTGCTGCTGACTGGTTGTGCAAGTTCTCAAAGCAAGGGTGACGCCGAGAAGCTAAACCTAGTGCAGCTGGAAAATCAAGCGGAAACGGCGTACGTCGCCGGTCACTTAGATATGGCTGAGGGCATGTACAGACAATTACTTACGGTGAAAGAAAGTTATGCTCCGGCATGGTTCCGTCTTGGCAATATCTATGCCCGAACTAACCGTCTAAATGCCGCCGTGAGTGCGTATCAGCGCTGTATCCAAATTGATAATGAGCATGAAAAAGCCTGGTTCAATTTGGCGGTTACGCGCATGCGCCAATCCACCAATGTGATTATACAAGCGCAAGAGCATGTAAGCGGTGACAGCCAGATCAAAGCGCAAATGGACGAACTTTTTATACAACTAATGAAATTGCAGACAGGGAAGGCAGACAATGGGAAGGCGCACACAGATACCTAGTATCAGAGCCGTTCAAGGGCAGGCCATGGCGGAGTTCTCAATATCTCTGCCTTTTTTAGCGCCTTTTATTCTGGTGCTGATCATGCTGTTGGTGCAGTGGCTTTTCATTTACAAAGAAAAAGTGACCCTAAATGGTGCTGTGTTTGAAGCCGTTCGTGCCGGTGCTCTGAACCATGGCAGTACCGATGCAATGAAAGACGCATTGGCGCAAGGCATGTTGCCTTTATTTATGCAAGCCGATACCGATGCCCCCGGCGCCGCCGATGTAGCCACAGCCTATGCAAAGGCGAAGGCATACACGGAAGTTGGCTCGGACATTATTATTTTAAACCCCACGCCCGCTGTTTTTAATAAATTCAAGCAACAGCGCGAATATAAAGGGGTTGGCAAACTTTATGAAATACCTAACGACAACCTGATGTATCGCAGTAGTGCAGCAGTGAGGGTGTTCGATGATGTAAAAATCAATATTCAGGACGCGAATTTATTACAGATAGAGGTTAATTGGTGTAAGCGCTTGGAGGTGCCTATTGCCAATTGGGTTATCGGCGAAATCTTGACATTGAAAAATGTCGACCCCAATCCGCTATCGGATAATTACGTAAATTATATTCCAGGAAAAGAACAATTAAAGTGCAATGCCCTGGGAGCCGCCGCAGGAAATGCGCAAAGCGGCCAAACAGATTACTACATAACTCTTAAGTCCTATGCGTTAATTCGAATGCAATCGCCGTTTCGAATGTAATGGAATTCAATTTTAAAAGGGTAAGGATAATGAACGCAAAACAACTTCTCGCCATTCTCTTGGCAGGAACCATGAGCTTGACGCTCGCTGGGTGTAATGAATCACTCGATGAATCGACTCCTACTGAACAACCAGATTCCGGCTCGGGCGACGGCTCGGGCGACGGCACCGGTGACGGTTCCGGCGATGGTTCGGGTGATGGCTCAGGCGATGGCTCAGGCGATGGCTCAGGCGATGGCACAGGCGATGGCACAGGCGATGGCACAGGCGATGGCACAGGCGAAGACGAGCCGCCGGTAGGCACCTGGGAAAATCAAGACGAGGATAAGGATGGTGTGTTAGATGCCGATGATGATTATCCTTTTGATCCAGGCAAAAGTACGTATCCCGTGTATGAGGAAGAAGAGCCAAACGATAACCCCTCGGTGGCGACGCCAGTAGAACTTGAGCAGGGTTTTAGGGTAAAGGGCACCATCTCTTCGCGCACGGATAAAGGGGATCTGTTCGGCTTTGATGTTGATGAGGTCACCCTGATAACGGCGGTATTTGAGAGTCCGGCTGAGCGCTTTAGTCCTCAGGTCTATATGTCAAACTCCGAAGGGCAGGTAATAGACAGTTTTGTGCTCAATGAATTTACCAAGGGTGGCAAACATATTGTTAATTTCCAACTGTTTGAGCCTGGTCGCTATCAACTGAGTGTGATGGATAATAACTATGCCGGTGGAACGGATCTCACCTATGAAGTCGTGGTTTTTCATGATCAAGATGTAGATGCCTTTGATGATGCTAAAGAGCGTGCCTTTGCCAGTGACTTGATAAAAAACGACCAAGATGAAGACGGTATTTTGGACGGTCTGGAGTTCACCTTACTCTACACCACGGAGCACATTGATTTTGACGAAGACGGCTTGGCTAACTGGCAAGATACGGACTCGGATGGCGATTCTTTTTCAGATAAAATCGAAGGGATTGAAGACCTAAATGGTGATGGCTTTGCCAATTATCTCGACCGCGACGCCGATGGCAATACCATAGATGACAAGATAGAAAGTGGTGACCCTCTGGCTCCAAACGATTTTGATAATGACAATATTATCGATCACCTGGACTTAGATGATGATGGCGATGGTATCTTTGATATCAACGATATGAATCGCCTAAAGCAGGCACAACGCGTTGTTCCAAGCAGCCCTGATGATTTCTCTATTGAGTGGCTATACAACCTGCATAATGCCGCGTTTACCGTGCGTTCCTATGTGCGCGCCGGCGACCCCGCCGAGCTAGCGGTACGCAATCTACCACCAGAGCAAAACCTGGTTGTTGTTTACACCATTAATGGTCAGGTGTTTAACAGTCTCCCTGCGATAACAGAGGTAGTCGGCAATGAAACGCGTCTGTCATTGGCATTACCAAATCTGGTTGGCACAGGCTCGATTAAGCTGGCTTTTGGTGAAAAAATCTCAGACGAGCTGCCTATCGAGATAGTGGCACCAGAAAGACCCTTAATCCATAGCGGCCCATCGAGCTTCCAAGTCGGTGACACCATCACCCTCAAGGGAGATAATTTTGACCTAGACGATACCGCCGTCGTTTTCCAAGGCACACCCGTGATGCCCTCGGTAAATAATGGCAGTGAGATAGTGGTAGAAGTTCCTGAGGGTATAGCCGCAGGGCGGTATTGGGTGGCCAACGCCGAAGGTAGCAGTAATGAAATGAGCTACTTCCTGGAGCAAAATATTGCCTATAGTGTCGCTGTTGCCGGAGCAAGCCCCATTCACTCTATTGGTGGCATAGTGCCTAGCCATGCGACTGAAGTTTCAGGAAACACAGTGCAGTTTAAAAAGCTAGGTAACAGCGCCGAGGTTCTCTACTCGTTCGTGTTGAACAGTAATGGCCAGCCAGAAATGTATCTTAGCTCCATAATTGGAGCGGGCGAACAGCAGGTTGAATTTAGCTATCATTCTACCGCTATTGCGAACATGGCTTCACACCTGATTTTTTTCATTGAAAGCAAAGGCATGGGTCTTGAAGAGGCCGCGGCTCTTATTGTCCAAAGCCCAGAGTTTGCCAATTACTTACAAGAAGTCACTGATGCACTTGAAGCCGATAAGGGGTTCTTCTCATTCTTAAATGCACGTCAAGGCAGCGCTGAGTTATTGAGTAAATACAGCGAGCATTTTAAGGCGTATCTCGATAATAGCCATAATCAGGGGGGCCTTGAGAGCCTTCAATTTAGTCCTGCTAAATATTCAATGGCGCGCGCAATGCGGGGTGTCCAGTTAAACTCAGCGTCGACGGCACAGGTAGATACCGACATAGAGCCCAGTATTGTGTCTTATCCTGAAACCAATGGTACCTGGGACCTGTTCGATATGAGTATGGAAGCCACTAGGTTTTTAGACAACTCTGTGGAGCTTGCCAATAAATGTGGTGAAGGTGTCGATCCCAAATGGTACGAGGTACTTGGCTATGATGGTTGCGTTCGTTTAGAAAACCGCAGTCAGTTGTATCTAAGTTACCGAGTTTATGAAGTAGATCCGGCAACGGGCGAAATCCCGGCTGAGGCCATCAACTCGCCCTTAGCGGAACACATAGATACGCCGTATCATACCGCCATGGCATCTCCTACCTCTGGCACCTTCCTGGTGTTTGAGTTTTGGTCTAACGATAAATTGATAGATACATGTGTCTACAAAGATTGTGCCTATCAGATCCTAACGCCAGGTGTGGACGGTATTTTTGGTCCGACGCCATTTAATCTAACGGGGACAGAAAGCCATAACCAAATTGCGCAAAAAGCAAGACGCATGCTCACCATTCGCACCATTATCGATAATATCATCATTCGATTTTATTCAATCTTATTTGATGCCGCAGGCCTTAATATAGATAAGGGAGCGCTTAAAAAGCCGGAACAAGCTCGCGCCGTTATTAAGGCCGTGTATGAGTATATGCCAGCGCTTACTGCCGAAGTGGAGAAACTGGCGAGTAAAGAAAAGGTCACCGAACAAGAGTGGGTCGACCTAAGTCAGGCGATAGGGCTTGAAATCTATAACAAAGAAATTAAACCCATAATGACGGATCTGAGTAACTTCCCAAATATCAAACTCGGTCCTGCAACAACCGCATTATTAAAGGTCTTCGCTTATGATCAGGCTGACTTTATCCAAGCCCTGGGTCAAAAACTGGCGAAAAAGTTAATTCCAGGCTTTGGTGCCGTAGAGACGGCCTATGAAGCAAGTCAATTGGCGACGGCCATGGTGGATATGGGTAAAACCATTAAAGATCTAGCCACGGTACCGAGCAAACTGGATTATGTTGTTTCCTGGGGATTACAACTGGCCGATATCACCCCAAGAAGTATCCAGCAAAATGGCCAAACCAAAACCTTTACTCTGGTTGGCAGTGGCATGGCCATTCAAAAAGGCGTCTTCAGTGATGATAAACCTAAAGTCATAGTGATTGATTCGCAAACCAAGGCGGAGCTCGATGTCACCTTCCTAGGCGTTAACAAGCAAGGTACTGAGCTGGAATTTATGCTTTCGAACATTAGCCAGATAGACGCTGCTAAGGGGCCGTTGGATGTTTATGTAGAGCACCGTGATGATAAGGCTAAGTTACCCTATCAAATACTGGTAGGAACCGAACTAATGATTTCTGCCCTTACCCCGAATCGCGCAAAAGCGGGTGAGCAGATCACCATCAGCGGGATTGGTTTTAGTGAACAGCTAGTGGGCAATATCGTGCGCTTTGTCAGTGGTTCCGGTGAGGTGAAGCGAGCGAGTGTCACCGCAGCGACTACGGAATCCCTTACGGTTACCGTACCGGACTCGCCGGGTGCCGGGTATGTCACAGTGGAGGTCGGCGGCGAGGTGAGTAATCAGCTGCCATTCTTTGGCCCGGGACAGGTGAATATCACCTTTGGTGATAACGGTAACTTTAATGACGACGTTTATAAACTGGCCGTAAATGGCAAGGTTATTTATGAAAATGGTACGCCAAAACGAAAGGTGGGCCCCTTGGCTATTGCCTTGGATGAGGGTGAGCACACAGTGGAGTTAACCGGTATTCGTGCCGATGATGGTATAGGCACCTATTATATTGAGTTTGCCGGGGATGTTGTAAATGTCAGCGGTGATGCGCAATCGGGTCGGGATCTTTGCCCCGAAGTGGTCAAGACATTTACCATCACAGTTGGCCCAAGTGGCGCCAATTCAGTGCCAAGTCAGCGTAGCTATGTTATTGATCCTCTGTCTATTTTACAGGAAGAAAGTAGTTCTTCACCCAGTGAGTGTGCGGGTCAATAACTACAAACACTAGATGGCCCTGACTACAGGGCCTTTTTAAGGAGAAAATATGAAGTTATCACCTTTGCTAATCGCAGCATCCATCCTCTCTTATAATGTCAGTGCCGCAGACTACAGTGTGCCAATTGAAAACTGCGTAAAAGCAGCCGAGGCGGTTAAGAATAATGATGCAGCCTTGTTAAAACCGCTGGTGAGAGATTTGAATCCAGAAGAAGAACAGGCCATGACGCCATATCTGGCAAAAATCCACACCTATTACACCAAGGGTAGCTATCAGGGTATTAGAAATTTTCGTACCAAAGACGTACAAGTGATCGAAAATGCGAAAACCAGCATCTATCAAGATACGCGCGAAAATGCAGAAAAGTATAATTACGACGAAGAGATTTGGGTCAATTATTCGTTTGATACCAGCCGCGTCGATAAAAAGGATGCTGTTAAAAGCGGGCAGTGTAAGTTTGCGCAAATCGGTGGCCGTTGGGTCATGATGAATGTCTTAAATTAACTGTTAATTCAATTATGAAGCTT